>JADFXO010000160.1 GCA_015233485.1 Nitrospirota bacterium | reverse complement strand
TTTAGAGGAAATTATACCGGATTATTATATGGCAATGGTAGAAAAACAGCCTAAAGAGCAACATGCTATATTCTACGACATTAAAGATGCGATAGATAAATTTGACGATATTCCTTCTGATAGGAGGTGGAGTTGATATGATGATTATAAGATTATTACTTAGTCCTATAAAGTGGGTTATACGAAAGATTTTCAGGTTAATGACTTATGAGGAGATGTATACCTGTGAAGAGCCTTACAACAATCCAATTGTTATTAAGTATTTAGCTGACGGCAATAGCGAGGCTAAGTTGTTTCTTACACAAAAATTTCCTGAGAGCTTGAGGAGTCGTACTTATGGAGATGATGATAGACGGTTATCTGAAGATAATACAAATGGTATGTTACTAAACGTATACAGGACGCTTGTCAAGGATAATTTTAGAGGTGAAATGATAATTGGGCTAGCATCAATTTGTTGTTTGAATCCTGTATTCATATGTGCTTGTATAGATTCTGTTCGCTTTGGTATAATATCAGCTGAATCTTTAAAAAGTATGATTAATCTTAAAATTACGATTGATGGCGATACAATGTGGGTTCTCACTCGTGCTTTAACCGGTACAGATACACGGGATGACTAGGATATGGATGTTGTATGGTAGTTGTAGATAATTTACAGCTAATGTCCACCTCGCACTGGCCACACGTAGTTGTTGCTTATCATTGCGTCCATTTCAGCGCTGCCGTTGAGCGCGCTGACTTTCCACACACCGCCTGTAGTGCCCGACGTACTGTTGCTATATCGACTATAGTAATACTGATCGTTCGCTGTGTAGACCCACGTAGATGATGACCAATACCAACCAGGCTGAACATCTATATACCCATTGATATTCAACCATTTATATTTATCATAAGGCGCATTATTAATAAGACTCCATATTTCGTTCTTTATTGGCAACCTCCAGTCTTTATAACCGTATGTTCCGGAGCCATAGTTCATAGACGCTACAAATTTTAACGTATCTTGCAATGTTAAGCCTCGTCCTGCCAGATTAGCGTTTTTAGTCCACATTAGACCCGTTGTTGTGTCTGTCATTGTTCCATCACCATTGTCAGTAAATATTGTATTGGAAACTGTAGAATCATTTTTTGTTTCTGGTATATCATTACTCGTTCCCTCATTTTCAGACAAATATTTTTGTGCGTTTGTATCGCCAAGTCGTGCGGCTTTTTTGAAATCATTTATAGCCTTATCCTTCCAGCCAAGGTTAAAATAAGATATTCCACGATTATAATACGCTAAAGCAAACTCTGGGTTTAACTCAATAGCCTTAGTAAAATTACTGATAGCCTTAGTATAGCTTTTCTTTTCAGCATCATCATGTCCACGATTGTTAAATACACCCGCATCTTTCTCTCGCAAATATTTTTGTGCATGTGTATTACCTAATTCCGCGGCTTTTTGATAATCAGTCATAGCTCGCTTATGATCTCCTTTCTTAAGATAGGAATTGCCTCGGTTGTTATATGCCTCAGCAATCTTTGGGTTAACATCAACATCAAGCTTTGGGTTTAGCTCAATAGCTCGGTTATAATCGGAAATAGCTTGGTCATAGTTTCCTTTTCCATAATAGGCAACACCGCGATTGATATAAGCCTCAGCAAGCTTTGGGTTTATCTCGATAGCCTTGGTAAAATTGGAGATAGCGCTGTCGAAGTCACCTTTACTATAGTATGTATTACCACGTTCTAAATAATCCTCAGCATTTATAGGCTGGACGCGAGGAACCTCTTGTTTAACGTTTTCAGTATCTTTATTTTGAGAAGCATTGTCAGGAGAAATCATAATTTTATTAGGTATAATAATAATCATTGTCAAAATAGCTGTTGTTGATAATAAAATTATGGCTATAGCAGTTCTTTTGATTGTACGTTCTTTCCTTGGATATTCTGGACTTCGTATTACTTGGGTACTTGCGATAATATCATGTATTGCCTGTTTCTTCTTTGTGAAAATAATTGTAATAAAAGAAAAGGTACCAATAGCGAGAGAAAATACTATAATTATTGAAAATAATCTGCCAATAGCATGTTTAACCGACAAACGGTGTCCCTTTAAATCTGTTACTATAAGACCTGTGAGTCTTTTCCCGATGGTAGCCTGCCAAGCAGAACTTTCCAGAGCAACGAAATACATCGGACAACATATGAATGAAATCAAGATTGTTAATAATAGTACGTTTTTGTCTGATATATGAACTATTGGTAGCGTCCGAATAAGGAAAATAAGAAATAAAGATGAGGAAGTTACTATAATTATATCAATCCACTCAGACAAACCTCGCCAAATAAGACCGGCGTAGATAACTTTATCTTTTTCTCTGTCCATATTGAACATCCTATTTTAGTATACTCCATAGCAGGTTATAAATTATATACATGTTATAATTGCAAAATAAATGTACTCTTTATTGGCTATTCATATTTACATACAAACTAACATAATCGACAACCACCGTCTAAATGGTGAAATAGACAATCTAAATAGTGAAATGGACAATCCATTCACATGAAGACTTACGGTTTCATCGCTACAGGGAAGGTAACTTTACTCCGATTAGCGTACGAATATACCAAAACATTATCTTGCCATTACTACCTGACTGAAAATTGCTTTAGTTTTGTCTTGGCCGTACGCTGTCAAGATAGCTGCATAATTGGAATCGTTAGCAACTACGGTGACAACGCCCACCCCGGCTGTCGTCGTAAATAACGGTTTACCACTGTAGGGACTCTCTATACCTTTATTTGCTTCATTTGTAATAAAGTCGTTGAGAACATCTGACAAAACATTATAAGGTGAACTGGCGCATATTTTATAATTGTTATACATACTCGTACATGTCCTCCCAGGTGGGCCGGCAGCGGATTGTACGCAACATAAGTTACGGCCAGTACCTAATATTATGTATGGTTCACCTCCTGCGTAAGCATCTATATAACGATTTAAATCATTTACCTCTTGCCTTACGCTTGCCTGCATTTCTCTGACCTTCGCTGTTTCAAAATAATTCATTATCCCGTTGTTTGTCGTACTTTGTTCTGTAATTGATTTCTTTTCAGAATCCTTATACGTTCGCAATGGCATAAAATATGAGACAGAAAAAGCGTCATGCGTACCATTCTTCCCATTCATCAAGTTGATAAATCCTCTTTCTACATATGACCCATAACGCACCATATCGGTTGTAGCATAAAACTCTCGCACATTGCAAAACCCTATATTTTTAAGAGCAATATCGTTGTCACTTAAAGTGCCTTTTTTTTTCAAGTAATCCACCAATGTGTTTAATTCTTGGCCTGATGCTATACGCCAATCATCGAATCCTGCAAATTTCTTATTATTTAACGTCTCGATAAACTTTCCTGCATCATCTATTGTAACTTCCTCTCCAATTAAATTGGCGTTTCTTGGCCATTGAAGTTTTGTCTCAGTATCAGTTATGACAAATTCATTGCATTCAAACTTCGTGTCGTCTATACATTTTTTAGTGTCCCAGCATTGCGTATAATCACCATGTGCTCGCAATCTATTTTTTAATAAAAATAAACCTGATAACAATATTACAGATATGATGACGGCTATTAAAACTAAGTTTTTAACATAGGCATTGGGAAAGATTCTCAGATAATCATAGACGATAGATCCGTCCTTATCTATTTGAGCTTTATCTGAAGGTTGTTGTTCTTTTTGCACTACAGCTGGTTTATTGTCCAATAATCGAAATACCTCATCTGCATTCTGTGGCCTATTAGAAATTTCCATAGACATACATTTATTGATTAAATTGTTTAGTTTTTGAGATATATCTTCAACTAACTGAGATATCGGAATTAGTTTCAGATGGGATTTGCGTGACGTTGCGTCTATTGGTACAACTCCAGATAAAATAGTATATAAGGTAGCACCATAAGCATATATATCTGTCCATGGGCCTTGCTTACCATGTTTTTGATATTGTTCAAAAGGGGCAAAACCTTGAGATAGCACAACAGTTAAACTTTGACTTTTTTCACTCATAGCAAATCTAGCCGTTCCGAAATCCAACAATATTGGTGTCCCCTCATTGGTAACAAATATATTTTGTGGTTTTATATCTCTATGCAACACTTTATTTTCATGCACAATTTTCAAACCATCAAGTATTGGCAACATAATACTCAGTGCGTCATCTTCTGAAATATTACCACCTTGTTGTGTTAAATATTCATCAAGCGATATACCATCATAATAATCCATCACGATATATGCTGTATTGTTCTCCTCAAAGAAACTTCTTACCTTAACTATGTTAGGATGGGAGAATTGTGCTATCATACGAGATTCTTCTAAAAACTGCTCTGTACCTTCTTTTAATATTGCATCATCTTCTTCTGTAAAAGCGATCAATGCTTTTCTGTCTGCGTCTCTTCCCACGCTACCACGGGGGTAGAACTCCTTAATGGCAACCTTTGTTTTTAATTTTATATCAAATCCAAGATAAGTTATGCCAAATCCGCCCTGTTTACCTAATATCTTACCGACTACGTATTGCTTTTGATTCAAAAGTGTTTTAAATGGTAATCCGACATTGCTTGAACGAATATCTTCATCGAATCCGCAAAACCTACAAATTGTATCTGGTCCTTTATCTTTAAAACATCCTGGGCAAATAGTTTTTAAAGTAGCCATAAGTAATATCGTTATTTGGCAATAATTGATGTAATTAGGGAATTGTTACTGTCCAATAGAAACACCATTAAAAGTTTCATTGTGCATTAGGTGTAATATTGAAGGTGCGTTGGGATCACCCAGTTGATTCGCTTTCTCAATATCTTCCATACCTGTTGAAACATAACCCTGCAAATAGTTAGCAATGCCACGAAGTCGATATGCTAAGTAACCATTGAGGTTAAGTTTTATAGCATTATTCGATATAGTTAAAGCATTTCCATAATCCTTAGCCATCAAATATGAATTAGATAAACGAACGTATATCTCATATAATGTTTCCTTATCGTCTAATCCAAGTTGAACAGCCAACTGAATATAGTTTGCAGCACTTTTTAGTAAATCTAAATCGTAGACGTCTCCATTCTTACTAGCAGAATAAAGTACATGCCCGCATATATCATAAGCATATAAATTATTTTTATCTAATTCTATCGCTTTTTTACAGTCAGTAAATGAGTCTTTGTACATATTTACAGTATAATAACTTAGTGAACGATTCATAAATGCTTCAGTATATTTAGAATTATATTTTATTGCTCTTGTATATGACTCAATAGCATCTTTGTACTGGTTAGATTCCATGAATTTGTCGCCGTCAATAAGATATTCTTTTGATTTTCCTATTTTAAAATAATTGAACAACGGATAAATTACAGCACTACCGACTATTAGGCTAAAAATCATCGATATCCCGATAACTACGTTCTTGTGTGATGAATAGATGTTTATCAATCTTTCTAGTATTTTCATATCATGGATGGGAGGTGGTGGCGGTTCGATTAACGTCGGTCCATTTTCTTTATTTGCCAATAAATCTGTAACTGCATCAATATTCTGTGGTCTCATAGATGGCTCTACAGCCATACATTTAGTAATTAATTTGTTTAGTGTAGGAGATATATCTTTAACTAAGTTCGATATCGGAATAAGTGTTTTATTAGATTTACGCGACGTTGCGTCTGTTGGTACAACTCCGGATAAAATATTATAGAAGGTGGCACCATAAGCATATATATCCGTCCATGGGCCTTGTTTACCATGTTTTTGATATTGTTCAAAAGGGGCAAAACCTTCCGTAAGCGCAACAGTAATATTTTGACTTTTTTCACTCACAGATAACCTTGCAGTTCCGAAATCTATCAGTATAGTCATCCCCTTTTTAGTAATATAAATATTTTGTGGTTTAATATCTCTATGTAAGACTTCTTTTTTATGCACCTCATTCAAACCGTTTAATAATGGCAGCATTGCTTTTTTTGCTTCTTCTTCCGTAAGCTTTCCACCTTTTTGGATTCTATAGTCATCGAGTGATATACCATCATAATAATCCATAACTATATATGCCGTATTGTTCTCCTCAAAGAAACTTCTAACTCTTACTATATTAGGATGGGAAAATTGTGCCAACAAGCGAGCCTCTTTTAAAAAGTGTCCTATACCGCCTTTTAGTATTTCTTCATCATCTTCTGTAAAAGCTATCAAAGCTTTCCTATCTGAGTCTCTTCCTACACTACCACGGGGAAAGTACTCTTTAATTGCAACCTTTGCTTGCAATTTTATATCAAGCCCAAGATAAGTTATACCAAATCCACCTTGTTTACCTAATATCTTACCGACTATGTATTGTTTTTCCTTCAAAAGCGTTTTTAGAGGTAATGCTATATTGTTTGGATGAACATGTTCATTGTATCCACAAAATGTACAAATCGAATCTGTTCCCTTATCTTTAAAGCATCCGGGGCAAATGTCTTTTAACTTAGCCATAAGTAGTCCTTATTCATCATTAAATACCATATTGGAGTTTTATCTTGACCTATACTGCCCACACAGCTATAGCCGAATAATTGTCATTATCGCTGGCAGCCCGGCTAAGTATTCTATCTTGCATATGTTCTAACCAATCTTTTGGACTTGCAGACTTAACAAGATCAACCACCATTTCTATTTCATTTATATATTCCCAAAAACCATCCGAACATAATAAAAAAGCATCACCTATTTTTAATGTTACTTTTTCGTTATAAAAAGATGGTTTTACATCGTTTTCCCTTCCTAACACACGCAATAGACGATTTCTATCTGGATGATTTCTTATTTGTTCATTCGTTATCTCTCCACTATCAACCAGGGACTGCGGCACACTATGATCCTTTGTTTGATATACTATTTGATCATTGCTGAAATAATACAGTCTTGAATCGCCTATATACGCCCATACTGCTTCATTGTAATCACTTAATAATACGACTAAAGTTGTGCACATAGAAAAAAATACCTCATCTTGAGTAGCTAAGAGTTTATTTTGTGCAAGGTTGAATAATTCTTTTAAAAACTCGACAGATACATCACATCTATCTTCAAATGACTGTAATATAGTATCAACTGCTAATTTTGATGCAACTTCACCACCCTTATGACCACCTAAACCGTCTGCCAGACACCAGCATATGGAGTTAGTACTCTCTTTATATCCGCAGTAATCTTCGTTATTAGCACGCCCGCCAGCATTTGAAATCAATTCAGTTAAAAAATGCATTAATTCAATTTCCCATTATCAATTCAAAAATATTGTTTTTATCGCTTAAGTAAAACTTTCCACCGGGCGTAATCATATATCTCCTTCCAGAAGTCATCCTTTCCCCGGACATAAGGAATGTTCCATTTGTTGAGTTGCAATCCTCTACAATAAATTGTTCTTTTACGCTGTCATATCCTACCATGCAATGCTTCTTGCTAATACCATCGACATTTTTTGAAAAAACCATGTTGGCTATTTTCGGATCTCTTCCTATTAATATTGAGGAACTACCGGTTAGTTTAATTGTCTGTCCGGCAAACTCACCATTTATAGCACGTAATAATGGTACACCTACCCGATTAACTCGATCTATATTTGCATTTTTCATAAAACGTTGACTTGTCTTTATTGAAGCTTGAGCTAAAACACGGCCCTTCTTCGTTACAATAAATAAAATCAGTGTCATAATAGAAATAAAAACAGGAACATATGTTAGTTTATCATTCCATATTTTATCGCCAATAGTTGAAGTTTTAATTTTATAAGGAATTTTGTATTTATCCAGTTCATCTATTAACTCGTCTGACCTTATCGCCCACCCTATACCCTCCCCGCTGGTCATTCTCTCGACGGATGGTGACTCCTCTCCGGGCTTAACTACTACGGCTGCAATCATTGACTTAAGAGTATTAATTCCAATTAATTGACCATATTCGTTAAATAAAGGCCCCCCGGAATTCCCAGGATTTAGAGCGGCATCAATCTGATATAGATCAAGGTTTTCATCCGACTTAACTTTTGCGCTTACTATACCTCTCGATACTTTTGACAGAAAAATATTATCTTTACTAAGAAAACTCTCATCAGCTGCACCTGGAAAACCTACTCCGTAAACTGTATCGCCCACTTTTACAGATGAACCCGATGCAAACTCAACGGAAATTTTATTCTGAATCGCTTTTTCAAGTTCTAAAATAGCCAAATCCTTGTAATCGCTTCTATGTATGATACGAGCACTTACAACGTTTCCTTTACTAACAATTATCGATATTTCTCCGCCACTGTCCACGCACTTAACGACATGCAAGTTGGTTGCTATGTACTTTGCTTCTCCTAATATGAATCCAGAACCACTTCCATACTTATTATCTAGTGCGCAGATAACTCTTACCGTGCTATCTTGCATTTTTTCTATGGGCGGTGTAGCGTAACTTATTTGTTCTATTATGAATACGACATAGACAAATATCAAAAAGAAAAAGAGTAATATTTTATTAGTATAATTATTCATCAGTC
>JADFXO010000015.1 GCA_015233485.1 Nitrospirota bacterium | reverse complement strand
TACGAGGTTTAATATGGCCTGCTTGAATTCATTTGGGTAGCCCAGTATCATCGGGTCGCCTTTACATTCCACCGTAGCGTCTATATTTCTCTTTATAAATTGCAGGTATATAAGCGCCAGAATGTCCCCAACCGCCTTTTTTAAACTGAAGGGTGACATGTCCTTTGCGGGCTTAAAGAAATTCCTGAAATCCTCGACCGTCTCAGCCATGTAGTTGATGAGCTTCATCGATTCGACGATTACGTTATTGACATACAGGCGGTCTATCTTATTTTCCTCAAGGTCTTCCTCCATATTTTGAACTATCAGGGCAAGTGTGTTTAGGGGCTGCTTCCACTGGTGCGCAATCGCGCTTATCATCTCTCCCATAGCGGCCATCTTGGACTGCTGTATCAGGAGGCGCTCCTGAACTAATCTCTTCTCCGCCTCTTTTCGTATCCTCTGTCCCAGGTCGAGGTTTAACTCCCGCAGCTCATCCTCCGCCTTAATACGCTGCTGATAGTTTCGGTATGCCTCAATTATATTGCCGCAAGTGGCAAAAAAAGGCTGAAGAAACTCGATAAGCTCCTCGTCATATCCGCCGTCTCTGTTTGCTATGGCGGCAAGCCCGGCGAGCTTATCGCCGCTATATATCGGCATCCCCATGAAAGACCTCAACTCTGGATGCCCATTTGGCAGCGCCCCGCGCATTGGGTCATTGGACGGGTCAGACGATATTACCGCCTTGCCGGTCTTTATTATAGAGCCGATTAAATTGTCCATGTTGTGAAACTTAAATCCGTTTTCCATATTCTCGTCAAACAGCTTGCTGGTCTGTTCGTTCCATGCTATGTTGGAAACGGCAAAGGTATTTAAATATTCCTTTCCATTGCCGCCTGTTAAGACCTCACCGATTATCCCAAACTCGCTGTTTGTCAGAGACAGCAGCATCGCAAGCAGCTCATTCATCAGTGCGCGGGGGTTGGGGCAGAGAATGAACTTCGACTGGATGTACCGTATGGCGTCCAGAAGATTGTTGCTCCGTATCAGGTTCTCTCTGGTGTGCGCACGTTCCCGCTCGGATTGATGTATTGCAAGGGCGTATTGAACGGATTTACACAGGGCGTCCTGATTAAGATTTTCTTTTACCAGATAATCTGAGGCGCCGAGTTTCATTACCTGTATCGCTGTTGCCTCAGTGTCTTCTGCGTCAAGCACAACAACAGGTATCCTTAAATGCCCGATTCTATCCTGCAGATGTTTTAAGAAGTCAAGCCCGGCCTCGCCAAAACAATGATAACTTAACACAATACAGCCACAGGTGTTATTGTTACAGAGCAGCAGCCCTTCCTCTAACGACCAGGCCTGCAACAGCCTGTACTTACGCTCTGCTCCTGATAACCGGCCACACAGGCCCGCGGTACCCGGAACATTGCCTATGACAAGAAGGTTTAACTCTTCAGCATCCATAATGCCCGCGTTCAGGCGTACTTCAGCCTGTTTTTTATGTCTCTAATTATTTTCATCGGCCTATTCCTGTGTAAGGCCATGACTAATACTAATATACGGGCCAGCTACTAATACCAATACTAATATACGGGCCAGAGTTACTAACGGGTTAAAGAGGCGGCGGCCGGATTTGAACCGGCGCATAAAGGTTTTGCAGACCTCCCCCTTAGCCGCTTGGGTACGCCGCCATGGCTACGTTAAATATAACACAAACAGGCAGTTCTTTTCCATTGGAATAAATTTATAGCCGTACGAAAAATATTTTGCCGCCGGTGATTATGAAGTAATTGAAGACCAGCATACCAATCGGTATAAATATGAGCGTAAATTTCTGCGCCCTGTCCTCATACTTAAAGACGACGCTATGGTGGCCGGCGTCTTTGATTACTATGGATTGAAACGCAAGATTTGCCCTAAATACCTTCGTGTCCCGGCCATCGACGTATGCCCTCCAGTTTGGGGCGTAGTTGTTTGAGACAACAACAGCAGCCGGCGTGGCAAGTTCAAGTTTAAGGCTGATCTCATCAGGGGTATAATGCTCAGGCGTTATCTGATTTTTCTTAAATTGGCCGGCGTCTATGTCCTCAGGCAGGAATGAAGGTGCGTCCTTACCCGAAAAATAAACAGTATTAAATAACTCCGCCCCTTCCGTCCTAACAAGGGTATCATAGACGGCCTTGTCTGAGTCCAGCGTTTTAATATTTTTCACGAGGTAACACCTGTCAAAAGCGTCCTTAAATCTGACTATCGCTATTGGTTTTGAGTAAAGCTTCATTAAGCTGCCTATTATTCCATGATGTTCTTCAATAGAATTCCCGGCGTAAACCAAATCTATCGGGTTGTTCAATGCTTTGGAAGGGATTCCCCTTGAAACAACATATCTTATATTTAAAAAAGCATATGGGTAAAATAAGGTATTCGGCGTAAAGTTTGAAATAAATAAGTTATACCAATTAGTCTCGAAATATGCGAGAAACCCCGGGTCTGAAAGCTGCGGGTATATCACGACTTTGAAAAACTCTCTGTAATATTTATTAAAAAGCGGGCCTCTGCTGTCGGGCGTCTCAAGTCCTTGTGACTGGATAAGGGGAATTGTCGTAGAATCGAAAGAGGCTACTCTGAATGGGTTGAGACTGTTTTCATGTTTAATAGTCCTCAGTACGTCTATATTAGGGAAAATACTGATATAAGGCACGCACTCCTCACCGAATAACCGTGTAAATCTCACCTGAAAAAAGATGACAAATCCAATCACCATAATCAGCAAGGCGGTTAACTGCCCCTTTTCCGCAATAGCGCTTGAGAGCTTATTGCAAGACCAGAAGAAAGCCCACATCGAAACTACCAAAACAGGGGCAATCGAAACCAAATCCACCGGCGCGGCCTTCCTGGGACTGAAATAAAATACCGCCGCAATCGCCGCACAGCTAACAATAAATACGGCTGCCGGATTTTTCGCCCATTTATGAAGGGAAAATGCCTCCTTATCTGCGGCAGTCAAAATCATAAGCGAGATAAAAACGCCGCTGCCGATGTTTAATATAAGATACTGTATACCCTGCGTCTCTATTGTCCCGGTGATAAATAATGAAAAAACTGCGCACGCCGCCCCGGCGGCTGCACCGATGAGAAATCGTCTGATGAGTTTACGGTCTTTGATAACCGTATCAATTCCCACAAACGCCGCCATTGTCATGGTTAGGGGAAAGACTGTAGTTATATGCCCAAGGTCCATTTTCTCAAAGAGCGTACCCCTGAACACAATGTTCATGCCCGAAGAGAACATGCCGTATAGAAATACCCCTATGCCCATGACTATTAAGGCGCGCCGTACCCGAACTGATTTACCCGATATGGCAATCGCCCCGGCAAGCGGAATCAAAGTCATCGTATGTAGCGAAGACCCGACAAAACCGCTATAAAGATTTTTCAGAAATCCCGCAAGCGAGGCCGCCTCATACACATATGTCCTGTGCGAAGCCGGTACGTATTTATAGAGGCCATAAAGCACCGGCAGGCATACTAAAATATATCCAACCCACACCAGCGACGTCTTTATCAACATCCTGAGCCTCGTATTTTCTCCTTCAGGCAACAGTATCACTATTAACAGCACCTCCATGATGAAAAAATACGGCAGCGTCAGCACGGGATACGACAGCGCCACAAACAGGTTTATTATTATTAACTTCAGGATTAAAAATCCCCTCTTGTCCTCTTGCCGCTTATGGAAATCCCAACCCCACACAAAATATAGAGGAAAGGCATAACTAAACGTATACAAGACAATCAGGCCAGTCAGCTGTATATTTAAGGCAAAATACACCCCGCCAACTACCGACACCCACCCTGCCGCGTTCAAATATCCACTTAGGAATCTGTACATCCCGTAACCGGCTACCGACATCAGGGCAATGGACAGACAGCCGTATACTGCCCAAAGCGGCAAGACCTGCGCGGCTATATTCAGTATGTAAAACGGACTGTGATGCCATGCGTATGCCGGAGCCCCGCCAGGCCAGTTCGGATACCAGAGGTACGGGCCGTGTTTAAATAACAGCTCCCCCATCGGTTTATATCTCGGAAAGTCCGTCTCGAATATATCGTGAAGCTGCACGGCCGCCAAAGGCCCCAGCGTCAGCTTGTCTATGAAAAACACCACCGCAAGCATTATAAAAAACAGGACCGTCCTCTTCCCGTTTTTCAATATATGCTCTTCTATGCGTTCTTTAAACATGTGAGCAGTTTTGATTAAAGGTGGTACAGGCAACGGCTCAGAGCGGCCTCCTTTGAGGTTGATAGACTATAATTTTCGAGCCGTCGAAATCAAAACTGAAAGGCACATGGAGGTAATCGCTAAGGGCATGTTTGAATGCATCTTGTTTTTCCTGCTCCACGAAAAATACCATAAAGCCGCCTCCGCCGGCCCCTAACAGCTTCCCTCCGACAGCCCCGCTTTTTAGTGCGCGCTCATAAATAGTGTCGATTTCTGAATTCGACACCATCGTGGACAAGGTTTTTTTCAAGTTCCACGATTGATTCATAAGCCGCCCAAACTCCCTCAGGTCTCTGTTGCTGTTTACAAGTATGTCATATGCCTCGTCTACGATGTCTTTCATATATGAAAGATTCTTTTCGTTTTTCGGAATATTTTTAATCTTATCTCCTGCTACCTCGGATGCGATTCTTGAGATGCCGGTATAGACAAGTATAAGGCTCCTTTCGAATTCTACGAGCCTGTCGGGGTTAATAACAATAGGTTCAACGATGATTTTGCCGTTTGCCAGAAAATTTATCACATTAAGGCCGCCGTGGGCGGCAAATGTCTGGTCTTGTGAACCGACATTTTCCCTGATCAACTCCTGTTCGATATGAATGGCCTCGTACGTTAAATCCTCCTTAGACGCTATCCTTCCCTGCAGGGCATAGAGACTGTGAATCAGGCCTACTGTGAAGGCGGAACTTGAGCCCATACCGCTCCTTGCCGGAATATCGCCGTCGTGATGAATAGAAACACCGTAGTCGACCTTGAAATATTTCAGGGTCTCTCTTACAGACGGGTGTACGATTGTGTTTATGTCGCTGACGTTCTCTATTTTCGAGTAAACTATTCTGTGTTTATGGTCAAAAAACGGGGGCAGCCGCCTGACGCTTAAGTAGCAGTACTTATCCACGCAGGCGCCAAGCACCTTGCCGCAGTGTTTTAGGTAGTAGTCCGGGTAGTCGGTACCGCCGCCGAAAAATGAAATCCTATGTGGAGTTCTCGATATTATCATTTCAGATGCCGCGCCAGCCCCGAATCAGTGGCGCCAAAAAGGTACTCACCCGCTACATTATACGCCTCCGGCACACCTATGTCAATAAACCTGCCGCTAAAGACATACCCCCTGATACAGATGCCGTCAGATAAAAGCGACGGCAGCAACTCCCTCTCAAGCGAAATCACTGCGCCGCCGTCTGCGCCTTTGGTGCTGTCAAACAATTCCCTGTTAAACACATATACGCCGGCATTGATAAGGCCATCGGTGTGCAGCGGCGTCTTTTCGTGAAATGAAACCACTCTGCCTTCGGCGTTTAGGGCAACGGTGCCGTATCTGTTATCGCCTCTCATCTGTCTGAGGGCAATAGTCATTGCGGCGCCGTTTTTTAAATGAACAGGGACGAAATCCTCAAAATCGACCTCTGCAAACGTATCGCCATTTATGGCAATGACATCAGGGGTCTTGGTATATTGGGCAACGGCCTTTATGACAGCCCCCCCGGTGCCGAGGAGTTTTTCTTCGCGGGAAAACAGGATTTCAAAGTTATACCTTCCACAGCCCCCGTACTCCCCGATTATCTTATCAGCCATGAATCCAACGGCAATAACGACTCTCCTTATAAACCCCCACCTGTTTATATATCCAAGCAAAATATCAAGAAACGGCCGGCCGGCAACAGGGGCGAGCACCTTAGGCAGATCATCGACAACCGGCCTCAACCGGGTACCCAGCCCACCGGCCAGTATGATTACGTCTGTGTCCTGCACTTAGAGTGAGGAGCTCCTCACTCTAAGTGCCCTTTTATGACTACGGCTGAGGATTGCCCGCCTATGCCGTAGCTTACTGATAGAAACTTCTCACTGCGGCATGGCTGTTGAGTGTTTGAGAATTTCAGGCGCGAGTATTCCTTTTCCGTTTCATTGAAATTAAGCGTGGCCGGCACGATTGACTCCCTTACGCCCAACACTGAGATTATTATCTCGGCGATGTCACTTGCCGCGCCCATGTGCCCTGTATAAGGTTTCAGGGCGCAAAGAGCTATCTCGTTATCTGCCGCAACGCTGTAAAGAGAATTAAGTTCTGAGCGGTCGCCTTTTTTTGTGCCGCTTCCATGCGGGGATATAAAGGCGAGGTCTGATATCTCTACGCCGGCATTATTGAGCGCCTCTGTTATACATAGTTCGGTTACGCGCTCCGGCACGCTGACAGCAGGGCCTTCGGCGTGCTCTATGGCATTTCCAAATCCCATTATCGTGCCGTATATTGTGGCGCCGCGTTTCAGCGCGCTTTGTCTTTCCTCAAGCTGTATGGCAGCGCCCCCTTCACCGGGGATAAACCCATCCCTCCTCTTATCAAACGGCCTGTAAGACTCAGCGCCGCTGCGACATCCCGATAACAGGCCAAGTCCCTCCAGCTCGTACATGGGTATTTCGGTAATCCAGTTTCCACAACCTACGGCAACGGCTATATCCGCCCTGCCAAGCCTTATGCTCCTTGCGGCAAGCTCCAGCGACTGCCCTCCACACGGCGACAGGCTGGCAAGCGTGGTATTCGGCCCCTTAAAATCAAGAAACGCCGACAGCGCGCTAAACAGGTTATTCGCTATCGACTCAAGCAGAAAAAAAGGATTTACCTTGTTTAACGTCAATGTGTTAAGTTTCACGTAGTCTATGTCTTTCCATCGGCTATTTGTGGCCCCATTTGTGGCGGGATAAAAGAAATCATACCCCAATTTAGAAAAATCTCCGGTTGCTATGAAAAGCGCCCTGCGCCCGGCCGGAATTTCGTTCATATCAGGAAACCCTATCCGGCTGTCTTTTATGGCGTGGAGGGCGGCGGAAAATCCTAGCGTTGAGCCTCTGTTTAGAAATTTCATCTGGCTTGTGAGCTTATTCGGTATCTCGTATGGATATATCAACTCTTTTACCTTGCCGAAGTACTGCATATCTATGGGGCAGCCTTCCTGTGGATGGCGCGTGATTCCGGTTTTGAGGGCCTTTATGCCTTCCCAATTTTCCACAGCCCCAACCCCTAAGGCAGTCACAAGCCCCAGGCCGGTTATTACTACTTCCCTTTTGTCCATATCTAAAGACCCAACTCTCTAATCAATATTTTAAAGAATCTGCGCTCCTTCTCTGCATCCCCGATTTCGTCTAACGGGACAATATCACCGCTAAATTCAGCCACGGCCTTTTTCTTGCCCATTACCGTGCCAACTCCTTTAAAGGCTGCCTTGTCTACTCCATATGAGACGGCCTCTACCGTAAGATCCAACTGGTCGCCGGGCAGTGCAAGGCCGTAAAACTTGCACTTATCCACAGACGCCGGCAAAAACCATCCCTTAAAATCTGACGACGCCGCACATAACCATCCTGCAAGCTGCACGAGCGCCTCTATTGTCAACACACCTGGCATTACCGGATTGCCCGGAAAATGAAACTCTAAAAAATCCTCCGTCATTGCCACATTCTTTATACCCCTGATCCGCTCATTTGCTGTCCAGTCCAATATCCTATCGACAAGTAAATATCTCACATTCGTTATCCCCCTACCAATATTACCGACGACACGGCATACTGCGGCGTATGAGAGATAGAGACGGTTGCCTCGGACACCTTCAGCCTTGTCAGCAAGCTACCCGCCCAACCCCTAAGCTCTAAGGCAGGCCGGCCGGAAGGCATAACAGAGACCTCTATGCCGCGGAAAATGCCGACGGCAGAAAACCCCGTGCCTATCGCCTTTAAAAACGCCTCTTTGGCGGCAAAACGCCCGGCAAAGTGTACGTGCGGATGCCTGTGCCGCAGACAATACTCCCGCTCCTGTCGCGTGAATACATCCGCGGCGAAGGCCTCGTTTCTGTCCATCGCGCCTCGGAGCCTTTCCACATTCACGATGTCTATTCCCTGATAGAGGCGCACTATGATACCGTCATGCCGCCGTCTACGGGGATTGCCTGTCCGGTTATGTAACTTGACAGGTCTGAGGCAAGAAACACGGCGAGGGCCGCCACCTCATCCGGAGCGCCAATCCTGCCAAGGGGAATGGCAGAGATGATGGCATCTGCCGCCCTTTTTCTTACCCTTGCGCTCATGTCCGTTTCTATCATGCCCGGCAAGATGGCATTGACCAGTATCCCCTTGGGGGCAAGCTCAACGGCGCAGGCCTTTGTAAATGATACTATGCCGCCCTTTGACGCCGCATAGTTGGTCTGCCCGCGGGAACACTTAACCGCCGCAACGCTGGCAATGTTCACAACTCGCCCGCTCTTGTTTGCCATCATCATTTCGGCGGCATATTTAGAGCACAAAAACGTCCCCCTTAGATTTACATCCAGCACCTTGTCCCATTCAGACTGCTCCATGGCTATCAGCAGGTTGTCTTTTATTACGCCGGCATTGTTTACCAATATGTCGAGCCTCTTATGTGTCTTTTTGATGTAATCGAACATGGCTCTAACCTCGTCTTCTTTGGAGACATCGGCCCGAAAAATACCCGCGTTTTGGCCGATTTCAGATTGCAAAGACAAGGCGGCGTCTGCCGATTTGGCGTAATTAATAATCACCACGGCTCCCGCTTCGGCTAATCTAAGGCACACCTGCCGCCCTATGCCCCTCGCCCCGCCCGTAACCAGAGCCGTCTTACCGCTTAAATCTACGCGCATCCATTACCCGAATACAATAGTTAGCACTCCCGTTGCAGCCCTTAAGTAAAGCGGGCGCCCCACATCCGGCGCCGCTCCTGATCCAGCATAATTCTATGCCAGATCATCTGCTTTTGTCAAATTATCAATACCTTTCAAATTCTCCATCGTCAGTGTGGTCTTTGCTGTCTTCTAAATCGATCAGCTTACCTCCGGACGGCGCTGCGGGTGTGTGTGTCTTAGGTCTTGGAGCGGTAGTCTGGTGCGCTAATGCCGGTTGTTTACGCTTGGGTTTTGGCAGAAATTTTGAGGAGCCTTCGGCGCCGGTCTTAAAATATGCAATTGCGCCTTGCATCTGCTCGGACTGCGACGATAACTCCTCGCTGGTGGAGGCCATCTGCTCGGCGGCTGAGGCATTTTGCTGGATTACCTGGTCAAGCTGCTGAATGGCCTTGTTTATCTGCTCTGCCCCGGTGTTTTGTTCGTTGCTGGCGGCGGTTATCTCCTGAACCAGGTCTGCAGTCTTTCTTATATCCGGCACTAATTTATTCAGCATCGTGCCGGCCTGCTCTGCTATATTCACGGTTGAGGCGGAGAGTCCGCTTATCTCACCAGCCGCCTTTTGGCTTCTCTCCGCAAGTTTCCTCACCTCTGAGGCCACTACGGCGAATCCCTTGCCATGCTCACCGGCGCGGGCGGCCTCGATTGCCGCGTTTAACGCCAATAGATTCGTCTGCCTTGCTATCTCCTCTATAATAGAAATCTTACTGGCTATCTCCTTCATGGCGCTGACGGCCTGTGTAACTGATTTGCCGGTGTCAAGGGCGTCTCTTGCCGCCGATGTTGCGATTGCCTCAGTCTGTCTGGAATTGTCGGTAGTTTGCCTTATGTTCGATGTCATCTCTTCCATAGATGACGATGTCTCCTCGACGGAGGCCGCCTGTTCTGTGGCGCCTTCCGACAACGACTGGGCGCCCGAGGAAAGCTCATTGCTGCCTGCCGCTACGTTGTCGGCGGATGAGCGTACGCTGGCTACTATTTCTCTTAATTTCTCAACCATGCCCTTCATTGCCAGCAATATGCCGGTCTCTGAGCTCCGTCCGGTCCCAAATCTCATCGTCAAATCCCCGTCTGCGACACTCTGCGCTATACTTGCTATGTAATGCGGCTCTCCGCCAAGCTGTCTTAATAAACTCACCGTTATCCACATGGCAATCGTAATCGCCAGGACTATGGCTATTATGGATAAGGCAATGATTATTGTGCGGGCGCTTTTATATGATTCTTCCGCTTGCTTACCATATTTCTCCATATGTTCTTCCTGGTGTTGTTTTAACTTTTGAATGGCTTCTATATATGAACCCTGCAATGACCTTAGCTTCGTTAAGAGAAATTCCCTTGCTTCGGCCTGCTTGCCGTCCGCCGCAAGTTTCATAAATTCTTCCTGGCCCGGAGCATATAGCACCCCTGCGTCGGTTATGGCCTTTAATCCCGCCTTGCCCGAGTCACTTTTAACCAATTGCGCCATTGTGTCTAAGCTGGCGGTAATATTCTTTCGAGCCTCCGCAATCCTTTCCAGCTCCTTCTGTATATCCTCCTTCTTGTCCATTATCAGCATATTACGCATGGACCGGGCTATCTTGAGGACGTCTATATTTATGTTACTGCACCCCGCTACCTTTGGATATTCCGCTTTGACCACTTCGTTTATCGAATTGTTAAGACCCTCAAGCTTGGTTATGCCTACAATCGCTACCACCAAAAGCAACACCACGACAATACCAAACGCCAGAGCTAACCGTGTCCCCGTTTTCATATTTTGAAGCATCCTTCCTCCTCATTGGTCATTTATGCGCGTGTCTACCCACGCGCTCACGATTTCATATTAAAGAAACCGCCTATCGTGCCATGTAGATATAATACACACCTATAATAAAGCATGTCAAGAAAAAATTATCGCATGTCAAGAAAAAATTATCACATGTCAAGAAAAAAAGACGGGCAATAGGAAAAAAGGATGGATGAACGGGTGAGACCACGGTAGTGACAGGGCAAACGTGTCAGAGAAACAAAGCAGACATTGCCCGCGCAGTGGCGGGAGCAGAGGGTCCCCTATATTCCAGCTTTACCGTGAAAATCCTACGGGGCTAACTGCATAGGCAATTTACACAACAAACTCGTCAAGGCCGTTTATCGCAACTTGCTTGCTTTTTGAACCTTCGCCTTTTAGGATTGTTATGTCTGATTTTTTTATCTTTCCTTTTTTTGTATTTACTTGGGTCTTTGCTATGTGTTTGTGAAGAGTGTCTATCAGCATTCGGTTTGCCTCGCCTTCTACGGGCGCGGCGGTTAGTTTTATCTTCAGCTCGTTGTTCGATACGCCGGAGATTTCGATCTTTGAGGAGCGCGGGATTACGCGTATGCTTAATATTATGCCCGTTGGCGTCTTGCGGTAAAATGTTTTTTCCATGGCTTATGACGTCTCAGAGCTTGTCCAGCGCTTGTTTAATCATCTTTTCTTTCTTTGATAAGATATGCGGATTGCCCTTCTTTTTCACGGCAGCTCTTTCGTCGTAGCCGTCTTCATCCTCATCTTCCATGTACACTGCTTCAGCGGCAGTGCCGCCGGGATATAATTTGCGGCTGAAATCCTCGCTCCTCACCGGCGTGCAATCCTTTGACCATGCGAATGACGCAATAGCCCTGTCCGAACTTACTACGATATATTTCATCCCTGCATGGCCTATGATTTCCTTTATCACGTCATCCGCGCTTTCTCCCCGCCCCGAATATATTACGGTTAGCCCGCCGATTACCGTCTGCGTCTTGTTAAAACCCTCCCGTATGCCGTCAAATACCAGCGTCATATCCCGAAGAAACCCCTTGCGCCTTCCATATGCCGATAAATCCTGTATCAGCTTCGTTCTCTGCGCCTTGAGATCCTTGTGGTATGTCCCTATCAGATTGTAGCCGTCTATGATTATTTTCTCCGCCATCGACTCCCTTCCATATAATAATGCACATTCATGACAAAGTCAATTTAAAAAGTTGACAATTTGAGCTGTAAAAATTAATATATATATGTGCCGAAGATTGATGTTTTAGTGCTGACCACAGATGACTCCGTCATGGCCTCGCTTTGCGACGGTCAGAAGGCCGCCGGCGACGGCTCCGATGAGTTTAGGATGCTGCCTGCAACTACAATCGGCGGGGCATTAGACATCTATCTTAATAATAAACCTGAGCTGGTTATCCTCGACGAAACATTTACAGAGTTTCCCGGCGCGTTGACAGCCCATGCAAGGACAATCCCCGGCAATAACTCCACGGCGGCAACTATAATTGCCCTCACGGGGCAGCATGGCGGCGAACAATCGGAACGATTCTTTCAGGCGGGTATCGATATATTCCTTAGGAAACCAATAAACATTTATGAACTCAGAGGAATCATCAGACACGCCGCGCGGCTTTCAGAATTGAAGGCAATAGCCCTCAAACACGAACCCCTTATGACCTTGATGGATAACATCCCCGACTCTATCTATTTCAAGGACGCTAAGGGCAGATTTGTCCTGTTGAATAAGGCAAAGGTGGCACACTCCAATACCACATTCAAACAAATGATTGGAAAGACCGACTTTGACTTCATGCCGGAAGACGAGGCCAGAGCCTCCGCCGCTATCGAAGAAAATATCATGGACACCGGCGCCGCTGTCGTTGGAAACATAGAAAGACATACCCGCAGAAATGGACAGGAGGTCTGGGTCTCGACAACTAAAATCCCCTGGGCCGGCAGCGATGGCCGTATCATAGGCGTAATCGGCATATCACGCGACATTACCGACATGGATAAGGCAAAAAAGGCCCTCGAATCAGCGAAAGGCGACCTCGAAAAACGCATCGAAAAACGCACCGCGGAGTTGACACTCTCAAACGAAAAACTCAAGGACGAAATAGCTCAGCGCACCCTCATGGAGGAACAGATAAATAATAACTACCAGATACAGCGCGTCATCAACTCTGTACTGAGGATTTCAATAGAACCCATATCAATGAAAGAACAGCTTTCGCACGTCATGGAGCTGATACTCTCCATCCCGTGGCTTTCGTTACAGTCAAAAGGCTCAATATTTCTATATGACGAGGACTCCGCAACACTTATCATGGAGACCGAGCGCGGCCTGTCGGCTTATCTGAAAGAAGTATGCAAAATAGTCCCCTTAGGGCAGTGCCTGTGCGGCATATGCGCTCAAAACCGCGAAATCGTCTTCGCAAACAGATTAAACGAATGCCACCATGTCCAGTATGACGGCATGTTAAACCACGGGCACTACTGCGTGCCGGTGATGATAAGCGGGCGGCTACTGGGCGTGATAAATTTATACGTCGACGCCGGGCATGAGAAAAACGAGATGGAAGAGGCATTTCTTCGCGCTGTTGCTGATACCACGGCTGGTATAATTGACCGCAACCACGCAGAGTCCGAAAAACACAGACTTCAGGAACAGCTCACACAGTCCGAAAAATTGTCCGCACTTGGACGCCTCTCGGCAAGCGTGGCTCACGAGATTAGAAACCCACTGGCCGCCCTCGGCGGTTTCGCAAGACGTCTGCGTAAGAGGATTTCCGACGACACCAAAGAAAGAGAATACGCCGAGATCATCTGCGCTGAGTCCACAAGACTGGAGAACATTCTCAGAGACATCCTGTCATATTCCAAAGGGGCAACCCTTAGCCTCACCACACATGATTTAAACGATGTCGTAAGGGATTCTCTGACTCATTACGAGGAGATTTGCAGGAATAAATCCATTGAGCTGCAAAGCACCCTGCCCGCCATTGAGCATATTCACATAGACAAGGGGCAGGTGCGCCAGGTCATTGATAATCTTATATCAAACGCCATAGACTCGATTGACTACAAAGGAACCATAACGGTCACCACAGGGCAAACCGTCAAAGACGACAACCCGTTTGCCGTCTTGCACATAGCCGATTCTGGTTCCGGAATCCCCCCCGATAAGCTGAAAATGATATTTGAGCCGTTCTTCTCGACAAAAGAAATGGGGCGCGGCACGGGGCTTGGGCTTTCTATAAGCAGAAAAATCATAGAAGAACACGGCGGAAGCATCACAGCAAAAAACATACAGGGAGAAGGCGCGGTTTTTTCCGTATTTCTGCCTTACCGTTAATCACCAGTACCATGAGGGAGTAAACACCAATCAAGGAGGATGTAAATGGAAACAATCATACAAACCCAAAAGTCAATCAAGGGAACACGTACAGAGAAAAACCTGCTGGCCGCCTTCGCAGGGGAATCACAGGCAAGAAACCGTTACACATACTTTGCCTCCATCGCAAAAAAAGAGGGCTACGAACAAATAGCCGCTATATTCACTGAAACGGCCGAAAACGAAAAAGAACACGCCAAGAAATTCTTTAAATTTCTTGAAGGCGGCATGGTAGAGATTACCGCCTCATATCCCGCCGGTGTAATAGGTGCCACAAAGGAAAATCTCATGGCATCGGCCGAGGGCGAACACGAAGAGTACACCAAATTATACCCTGATGCCGCTAAAATTGCGGAAGAAGAGGGTTTTAAAAACATAGCGGCCGCCTTCAGGGCAATCTCTGTCGTTGAGCGGCAGCACGAAAAAAGATACCTCGCACTACTGAAAAACATTGAAGACGACACGGTCTTCACCAGCAAGGAGCCAGTGAAATGGATGTGCAGAAACTGCGGCTACGTGGCAGAGGGTACGAAATCCCCTGAGAGGTGTCCCGCGTGTGACCATCCGAGGGCATACTTTCAGATCAAAGCAGAAAACTACTAGTCAATTGCTGAAATCTGCCAATGTCCGCCGACCCTGACCTTCAGCGCATGTATGTGGAGAAGTTCGCCTCTGAGGAGTATATCTTCGGGCATATCAGGCGAGGCGGCAGGATTTTTATCGGTACGGGCTGCGCCGAGCCGCAGTACCTTGTCAGTGCGATGATCAGATATGTCGAGGATAATCCTAAGGCGTTTTTCGACGCCGAGGTGCTGCATGTCTGGACATTGGGTGTTGCCGCGTATACGCAGGAGAAATTTAAGCATACATTTCGGCATAACTCTTTTTTCGTGGGGCATGACACCCGAGCTGCCGTAAACACCGGGCTTGCAGATTACACGCCAGTGTTTTTGTCCCATGTGCCGCGCCTTTTCTACCAGAGATTAGTGCCCATAGACATCGCCCTCGTTCAGACGTCGCCGCCGGACAGGCACGGCTACATGAGTCTCGGCATTGGCGTTGACATCGTTAAGGCGGCAGTGGAGACGGCAAGGGTCGTCATAGCGCAGGTCAATACAAACATGCCGCGCGTCCACGGCGATGGTTTTATGCACATCAGGGACGTTAATTTCATCATATCGTACGACGAGCCGCTCCTTGAGTACACGCAGGAGCAAGATTTCTCGACCGCGCAAAAAATTGGCCAGAACGTCTCAAGGCTCATCGAAGACGGCGACACACTTCAAGTGGGCTACGGGGGCATCCCAAACGCCGTGACCGCACACTTAAAGGGAAAAAAACACCTCGGCATTCACTCCGAACTCCTGTCGGACGGCCTTGTGGAGTTGATAAAATGCGGGGTTGTGGACAATTCAAGAAAGACCATAAACCACGGGAAAACAGTGGCGTCTTTCTGCATGGGCACTAAAGACACATACGCCTTTATGCACGACAACCCCTCCGTCGAATTCCGCACTATAGACTACACCAATAACCCAATGACCATAGCCTCACATGAAAACATGACAGCCATAAACAGCGCCCTCGAAATAGACCTGACAGGGCAGTCCTCGGCCGAATCGCTTGGAAAGACCTTTTTCAGCGGCATAGGCGGACAGGCGGATTTTATGCGCGGCGCGGTGATGGCAAAAGGCGGAAAGGCCATCCTTGCCATCGAATCTACCGCCGAAGTAATCGCTCCGGACGGTGGGCAGACGACCGTCTCCAGAATCGTACCCTTTTTACGAGAAGGTGCGGGGGTTACCTTAAACAGAGGGGATGTCCACTACGTCGTAACCGAATACGGCATTGCCAGCCTGCACGGGAAAAATATCAGGGAGCGGGCTATGGAGCTGATTTCCATCGCCCATCCTTCTTTCAGGGGGCAGTTGATTGAAGAGGCAATAAAGGCAAATCTTATTTATAAGGACCAGACGTTTACTCATGGCGGCAGCGTCCGCTATCCCGAAGAACTCGAAATCTATACAACCGTCAAAAACAATATCGAAATCCTTCTAAGGCCGGTAAAAATAACCGACGAACCCCTCCTGAAGGATTTTTTCTACTCCCTCTCCGATGATACCCTCTACAAGAGATTCATCTCCGTGAGAAAGGATATGCCTCACGAAAGGCTGCAGGAGTTCATCTCAATAGATTACATAAACAAATTGGTGCTTGTTGCGGTAGTAAAAGAAGGCGCGCGGGAATTAGTCGCCGGTATAGGGCAATATACCATTCTGACAGACATGCACGCCGCCGATGCCGCCTTTGTCGTCAGGGACTCACATCAGGGGAAGGGGATTGGGCGGGAACTCCTTAACTACCTCACATTAATAGCCAGAAAGCGGGGATTGCTTGGGTTTACGGCAGAGGTAATAAGCACTAACCGCCCAATGGTCGCGCTCTTTGACAGCCTCGACGCCGATATTTCAAAGACATACGAAGACGGGTTGACTACGTTAAAGATTATGTTTAAACGGTGATTCCCGGATTACAACAGATCTGCAATCTCCGTCTCCGCAGCTGCGGCAAACATCTCATTCTTTCGCTTATGCACTTCAAAGGCGGCCCTGTAGAGGATCTCAAAAAAGTCGTCGTCACAGTAGGGCTTGGCGATGTAATCGTAAAGGCCGAGTGCTGCCGCCTTTTTTAGAAATGGCTCTTCGTTGAGAGCTGACAATATCAATATGGGGGTGTCGGGGCTTATTTTCTTTATCTTTGTGGCCATCTCAAGCCCGTCCATTATTGGCATTAATATGTCGGTTATAACTATATCAACTTTATTATTTTCAAATACCGCAAACCCCTCTTTCCCGTTAGTCGCCGTATATACCTTGCTAAATCTCCGCCTGAGGACTATCCTCATGCCCTCTAATATAATAGCCTCGTCTTCGACGCAGAGAATGGAGGTGTTTTTCCTTAACTCCTCGCCAAATAAACCCCTCAAGTCCAACTGACCATAATCTCTCACATTGTCTACTGTTGCCATCTCAGGCCTCCGTCGTTTCGGTCTTATGACATGTCCGTCCAATACTCACAACCTTATTATAATACACGTGTATAATTATTTTCAATACTTTTTTTTCAATCTGATAAAAATCATTAGTTAACTGTCAAAATAGCCAATAAACTCAATCTTCAGGCGGCATTGCCCGAAGTCTTTCGTAGTGGGGTCCCATTTAAAGCACTTTATGCAGCTTATGGCTCCCCCGCACAGGGCAATGACTATTTGTGCGGTATCGGGGAATTCCGGTTCTCCAAAGACGGTTTGCGCGGCCTTGTCCTCTTCGGAGAAAAACGCGGGATGGTCAGGGTGGGAGTGGTAAAAGGCGGTGAGGGTTTGGCCGTTTTCTTTTATCGAAGAGAAGACGCTGTCGGCATCTGCCCTGTCTACGGTATAGGCTATGGAGGCGGGAGATGGGTAACGCAGCGGGTCTTCCAAGTGAAGCCGGTTTTGAATGTTTTGAAAACACCGTACAAACTGGCCGTCGACGCCGTTGATGCTGCCGTTGATGACAATCCCGCAGCATTCCTCCGGATACGCCTCCAGCGCATGTCTGAACATCTCGTCGAGGCAATTTTTGCTAATAACACATGTCATTGTCATCGCGCTGCCATATTTACAAAAGTTGTAATAGCCTTTAACCGGAGTACCAAAGCCGCCAATGGGGGGATAATCCCCCGTCTTGCCGGCGGCAGCCCAAATTAAACAGACAAAACATGTGCGAGAATACGGGGTGAAGGGGGATTATCCCCCTTCGTCTTTAATCCTTAGATTATTATAACACAGTCCGTTGGCAGGAATGACAAATTTTTGAATTTCTAATAGAATATAGAGCCGGCCGTACTATTTCTTAAACATCTTTTCGAGTACCTTTAGTTTGCTGACCTCACCGAGGGCTATCAGTATGTCACCGGGCCGTATAATAGTCTTATGCGTGGGATTAAAACGCATTTCTCCGCCGGCGCGTTTAACGGCCACGATAATTACCCCGAACTTACGGCCAATCCCCAAATCGCTCAGTGTCTGGTTCGCAAAGTCAGACCCTTCGGTTACTATCAGCTCCTCCATTTGCAGCTCAATATTGCCGCTCTTTGTGGCAAACTCAAGAAAGTCCACAACCGCCGGCTTTAAAATAGTCTGGGCTATTTTTAAGCCGCCTATATGATACGGGGAGACGACACTGTCTGCCCCGGCCCTGATGAGTTTCGATTCACTGCTTTCCTCGCCGGCCCTTGCCACTATTTTTAGCGCCGGATTCAGCACCCTCGCGCTTAAAACCACGAACAGATTTTGAGCATCCGTAGATAACACCGAAATCAACCCGCTGGCGCGCTCTATGCCGGCCTCAATTAATACCTCATCTCTTGTGGCGTCTCCTGTGACAACGATTTCCTCGCTTTCCATCTCCTCCCCTGAGCGCTCTTTTTCTACCACTACATACGGGACATTGTTTGCACGCAGCTCACGGCAGATAATCTGCCCCATCCTTCCATAGCCGCATATTATATAATGGTCTTTCATTGCTTTGATCTTTTTTTCCATCTTCCTCCTCCCAAGTACCTCCTGCAATTCCCCTTCAAGCACTATCCTCATAGCATTGTTTACAGTATATGCCAGGAATCCAACGCCAAATATGATTAAAACTATCGTAAAGGCCCTTCCGGAAACCGATAGCGGATGAACCTCCTGATAGCCTATCGTGGCCAGCGTAATAACCACCATGTAAAACGAATCGAAGGCGTTCCATCCCTCGGTAACCATATAGCCGGCCGTGCCCATTGATACTATTAATATCAGAAGGACTGCCAATACTATTATTTTTTTTCTCAGGCCGCTGTGCGGTTGGATCTTCATTGCAGTATCAGCAGGGGAGCGGCTGCTCCCCTGCCGTGTTTATCAGATATATGGATATTATTCGACAACCTCTTCTTCTTCGACATGCTCCTCGGCCTCTCGTTTCACAAACGTATCAATAAACTTGTCCATGCCCGTGCCGCAGGGTATTATCTTACCCATAATGACGTTTTCCTTCAGGCCATGCAAGTCGTCGATAGCGCCGCTTAGGGCCGCATCGGTAAGTACCCTCGTTGTCTCCTGAAATGACGCCGCAGAGACCCAGCTATATGTCGTCAGAGACGCCTTTGTGATGCCAAGCAAGAGTGGTTTCGCGGTGGCCGGCCTTCCGCCTTCTGCCATAACCGCCTCGTTAACCTCCTGAAAATGCATACGGTCAACGTGCTCGCCGATCATGAAATCAGTGCTTCCCGTGTCTTCTATGTTTACCTTTCTCATCATCTGGCGTATTATTATCTCAATGTGTTTGTCGTTAATGGCAACGCCCTGCAGCCTGTACACCTTCTGTACCTCGTCAACCAGATAGCGCTGCAACTCCGTAGGCCCTAAGATGTCCAGTATGTCGTGCGGGTTTACTGCCCCGTCCATCAACGCCTCACCGGCCTTCACCCAGTCGCCGTCGTGAACTGTTCCGTGCTTACCTTTGGGAATGGTATATTCCTTCGTGATGTCCCCGCCGCGGACCTTTACCATTCTGACGCCCTTTTGGGTTGAGACAAGCTCCACCGTACCGTCAATTTCCGACACGAGTGTGGGTTCTTTCGGTTTACGGGCCTCAAACAGCTCGGCCACACGCGGTAGGCCTCCCGTTATATCCTTTGTCTTTATCGTTTCCCTCGGTATCTTTGCCAATATATCGCCGGGGGCTACGAGGTCATTTTTCTCTACGAGGATATTAGCGCCCGCAGGGAGATTATAACGCGCAGGGATAGCCGTGCCGGGTAGTTTAAGCGTTGACTTGCCATGCTCATCCTTAATCGATATTCTCGGCCTCAGGTTCAGATGTGTCGGGTAATCTATTATCAGTTTATGCGAAAGCCCCGTTATCTCATCTACCTGCTCTTTTACGGTGATGCCTTCCTCGACATCGCCCCATGCGACACGCCCGCCTACTTCCGTTAGAATCGGTGTTGAGTACGGGTCCCATTCAGCTATCTTTTGCCCTATCGTTACCCTGTCATTCTCTTTCACCATAAGACGCGCACCGTAGACCAAGCTATGTTTTTCCCGCTCTCTGCCTGTCTCGTCGGCTACGGCAGCAAAGGCATTTCGATTCATAACGACCAGAAGCCCTTCACGGTTTGTCACATAGTTCAAATCGATAAATTTAATCAGCCCGGAGTGTTTTGCTGTCAGAACGGCCTGCTCAATTACCTTCGTTGCCGCCCCGCCGATATGGAATGTCCTCATGGTCAACTGCGTGCCAGGCTCGCCTATGGACTGGGCGGCTATGATGCCCACTGCCTCGCCTATTTCTATTTTCGAGTTCCTCGCGAGGTCTCTTCCATAGCAATTGCCGCATATGCCAAACTTTGTCTGGCACGTCAGCACGGAGCGTATTTTCACCCTGTCAACGCCTGCCTCCACGATTACCGTCACTGCCTCTTCGTCTATTTCCACGTTTCTCGGCCATATTATCTCTTGCGTTACGGGGTCCTTTATATCCTCCGCAGGGAGCCTGCCCAAGAGCCTTTCTTCAATGGGCTGGATTATCTCTCCACCTTCAATCAGGGACGTGATGATTATGCCGTCCTCAGTGCCGCAGTCTATCTCCGTGATTATCACGTCCTGGGCAACATCGACAAGCCTTCTGGTCAGATAACCGGAGTTCGCCGTCTTTAGCGCAGTATCGGCAAGGCCCTTACGTGCGCCGTGCGTTGAGATAAAGTACTGCAACGGTGTAAGGCCCTCTCTGAAGTTGGCGGTGATAGGGGTCTCGATAATCTCTCCCGATGGTTTCGCCATCAGACCTCTCATGCCGGCAAGCTGCCGTATCTGGGCTGCGCTGCCTCTCGCACCCGAGTCCGCCATCATAAAGATGCTGTTAAAGGACCGGCTCTCTCTTATCTCCTCTTTCGTCAGCGTCTTACCGTCTTCGGCGCCTAACTCGGCCATCATAAACTCGGCCACCTTTTCCGTCACAGTCGCCCATATGTCGATGACCTTATTGTATCTCTCACCCTGCGTTATCAAGCCGTCGGAGTACTGCTTATACACCTCCATGACTTCACGTTCAGCCTCTTTCAGGATTTCCGCCTTATTCGACGGTATGTGCATGTCGGTTATACATATTGATATGCCGGATTTCGTTGCGTAATGAAATCCAAGATTCTTCAGCTCGTCTAAAAACATAACCGTCTTACGCCTTCCGGCATATTTATGGGCATAGTCGATTACTTTCTGAACCTCTTTCTTAGTCTGCACCTTGTTTATTTCAGCAAATGGCACGTCCTTAGGCACTATTTCATAAAACAACACCCTGCCGACGGTCGTGTTGACGTGTGTGCCGTCTATCTCGACCTTTATCTTCGCGTGCTCAGCAACAGCGCCGCTGTCGTAGGCTATGCGCACCTCTTCGACAGACGAAAAATGCTTGCCCTCGCCCTTTGCGCCCGGCCTTTCCTTTGTCAGATAGTAAATCCCCAGTACCATGTCCTGCGTTGGAAGCACAATAGGCTTTCCGCTTGCCGGTGAGAGGAGATTGTTTATCGACATCATCAACACGCGCGCCTCGACCTGCGCCTCTACGGACAACGGGACATGGACTGCCATTTGGTCGCCGTCGAAGTCGGCATTATAGGCCGTACACACCAGAGGGTGGAGTTTTATCGCCTTACCCTCTATAAGGATTGGGTCAAAGGCCTGAATGCCAAGCCTGTGCAGCGTAGGCGCCCTGTTCAGAAGCACCGGATGTTCCTGAATTACCTCCTCAAGGGCATCCCATACCTCGTCCCGCTCCATTTCGACGAATTTCTTCGCCTGCTTTATCGTCGTCACATAGCCCTTTTCCTCTAACTTATTGAATATAAAGGGTTTAAATAGCTCAAGGGCCATCAGTTTTGGCAGCCCACACTGGTGGAGCTTTAACTCCGGGCCTACCACTATAACCGAACGTCCTGAGTAATCCACGCGCTTGCCAAGCAGGTTTTGCCTGAAACGCCCCTGCTTGCCCTTTATCATATCGCTGAGGGATTTCAATGTCCTTTTTGTTGAACTCTTAGGCAGCTTTGCCCCCTTTGTGTTATCAAAGAGTGAGTCGACGGACTCCTGCAGCATTCGCTTTTCGTTTTTCACGATAACGCTTGGGGCCTTCAGCTCAATAAGCCGCTTTAATCTGTTGTTGCGGTTGATGACGCGCCGGTAGAGGTCATTTAAATCAGAGGTCGCGAACCGTCCGCCCTGAAGAGGCACCAGCGGCCTCAAGTCCGGCGGAAGTACAGGGATTACATCAAGAATCATCCACTCGGGCTTGTTTTTAGATATCCTGAATGCCTCGACTATCTTGAGCCTCTTAGTAAGGCGTTTCTTTACTCCTATTGCGCCGGTCTCCTCAATCCTCGTCTTTAAGTCAACGGACAGCCAGTCAAGGTCAACCTTTCGAAGCAGCTCTCTTATTGCCTCGGCCCCCATGCCGCCCTTAAACCTCGAACCCAGCTCCAGCGTATGTTTCTTGTACTCCTCTTCGCTGAGTATCTGTTTTTCCTTCAGGGGTGTGTCGCCAGGGTCAACAACTACATAACTTTCAAAATAGAGGACTTTCTCAAGGTTTTTCATCGTCATATCAAGCAGCATTCCAATCCTGCTTGGCACGCCCTTGAGAAACCATATATGCGCCACCGGCGTACAAAGCTCTATATGTGCCAGGCGTTCCCTTCTTACCTTGGCGTGAATTACCTCCACGCCGCACTTATCGCACACAACACCCCTGTGTTTCATCCTCTTGTATTTGCCGCAAATGCACTCCCAGTCCTTTACCGGACCGAATATCTTAGCGCAAAACAGGCCGTCTTTCTCAGGCTTAAATGTCCTGTAGTTTATCGTCTCAGGCTTTTTTACCTCACCGAACGACCATTCCCTGATACGCTCGGCAGAGGCAAGTTTTATCCTTATGGCGTCGAAGTCCTTTTGAGTCTTTGGAATCTGATACATGCTGTATACGATTTCACTCAAGAGTGTTATCCCCCTCTATCTTTTTTTCTCCAAAAGCTCTACGTCCAGACAGAGACTTTGGAGTTCTTTTATCAGGACATGAAACGACTCCGGCACACCCGGGTCAAGTGTTGCGTCGCCCTTGACTATCGCCTCGTACATCTTGGCACGGCCGGTAACGTCGTCGCTCTTTACCGTCAAATACTCTTGCAGCGTGTACGATGCCCCATAGGCCTCAAGCGCCCAGACTTCCATCTCACCGAGCCTCTGCCCGCCAAACTGCGCCTTGCCGCCAAGGGGCTGCTGCGTTACCAGCGAATACGGCCCTATGGAGCGCGCGTGTATCTTATCCTCGACGAGGTGATGGAGCTTGAGCATATACATATAGCCCACTGTTACAGGCCTCTCAAATGGTTCCCCTGTCTTGCCGTCGAGAAGTATTGACTGCCCGTTTTCGGCAAGGCCGGCCTTTTTCAGGAGTTCTTTTATGTCATTTTCCTTTGCCCCTTCAAATACCGGAGTTGCCACGTAAACACCGAGGGCCTTTGCCGCGTATCCGAGGTGGGTCTCAAGTATCTGCCCTACATTCATTCTTGAAGGCACGCCGAGGGGATTCAGCACTATTTCAACCGGTGTGCCATCTGGCAGATAGGGCATGTCGTCCTCGGGCAGCACCATTGCAACTACGCCCTTATTCCCGTGGCGTCCGGCCATTTTGTCTCCCACCTGTATCTTCCTCTTCATTGCAATATAGACCTTTACGAGTTTATTGACACCGGGGGGCAGCTCATCTCCTTTTTTCAGCCTCTCTATTCTTTCGTCATACTTGTTTTGAAGCTGTTTTAAGTATTCCCTTGTCGTCTTTGAGAACTCTTCGATTTGCTGCTGTGTATCGGGGTCGCTGATTTTCAGCCTGCCGATTTTTCTATCGCCTGCCGCCTCCAATATCTGCTGGGTCAGCACGTCGCCGGCCTTACAAATCAGCTCTTTAGCGCCGGAGTCCCTTCTTACGTCCTCGGTGGCCGTCTTGCCGGTTAAGAGCTTCCTTATGCGGTTGTACATGTCATCCGACATGATTCTGATCTCTTCTTCCACGTCTCGCTGGAGGCCTTTTATCTCGTCGTCCTCAAGTGCTTTAGCGCGCGAATCCTTTTTAATTCCTCTGCGGGTGAATACCTTTACATCCACAACAATACCCTTGACGCCCGGCGGGACATAGAGACAGCTCTCTTTTACCTCTTCCGCCTTTTCGCCGAATATCGCGCGCAGGAGTTTCTCCTCCGGCGTCAACTGCGTCTCGCCCTTAGGGGTTATCTTACCCACGAGTATGTCACCTGGCTTTACCTCCGAACCTATATAGATAATCCCGCTTTCGTCAAGGCTTGCCAGGGCATCCTCGCCAACGTTAGGTATATCGCGCGTTATCTCTTCCGGCCCGAGTTTTGTCTCTCTTGCCTCTACATCAAATTCCTCTATGTGTATTGACG
>JADFXO010000159.1 GCA_015233485.1 Nitrospirota bacterium | reverse complement strand
AGTGGATGTAAAGAAGCTGGCTATATTTGAAGAGATCAGGGGGAAGATATTTGAACTCAGCCTCTCATGGGATGGCTAAAAAAAATTTAGAAAAATAAATCACTGGCATAAATCGGGAGAGGTATGTTTAAAAAAGGAGACATCATGTAATATTAGTCTGTTAGGATAAGTATTTTGTTGTTTATGATACATAATAATGGATTGCTAACATTATAAATGACAAAAATGCTCTCAAAAACCCTTTTTATCGATAGGTGCAAATTTCTATATCGGAGCTTGGGTTTCTAAAACAAGAAAATACTGCCGCCAGTATAAGGGTTGTGCCAACTGGCCGTCTGTTTCGCTTTCTAAATCGCCTCCGCGCAATCGCATACCGTCTCACCTGAGACGATTTTTACTTCCCCCGAATTCACGACACAGGATTTTTCCCACCATGTCCATACCTCTTTTTTTAGTTTAGTGAAGTTAATATCAGCCTTGCCGCTTTACGGCAATTCGCATATATGCTATTTCAATCGTTTTATGTTAAAATCCAACGATGTTAGACGACGTAAGCGATAAAGATAAGGCAATGGCCGCAGACCCCGCGGCACTCTGCGTCAGGAGGTACTCTCTGGCCGGTAGAAAAAGCAAGGTTGCCCTTGATAAGATTGGCAGGCCGTATAATCGCGGCGGGCTGTTCGGGGAGTTTTTATCGAGCCTTCCCGACATCCTCGCGGCGGCTGACCTTAGGCGCGCGGCGGCTCGCATCTACGAGGCGCGCGAAAATGGCCGTCCCGTCATCATGGGCATGGGCGCCCACCCGATCAAGGTTGGCCTGTCGCCCATTATCATTGATTTAATGGAGCGCGGCGTGATTACCGCGGTCGCCACAAACGGGGCATCTATCGTGCATGACTTCGAGCTTGCCTTTGCCGGATTTACATCCGAGGATGTGGCGGCTGAACTCTGCAAGGGTCAGTTTGGCATGGCCGAAGAGACAGGGGTTATGCTTAATACCGCGATTGTCAGAGGTGTGGATAACGGACTTGGACTTGGTAGTGCAATTGGGTCTTTTTTATTGCATGACAAGGCAATTAAAAATAAAGGAATAAGCATCTTCGCGCGCGCCTATGAGTTAGGGGTGCCCGTTACGGTGCATGTCGCCATTGGAACGGACATCATTCACATGCACCCTGAGGCGGATGGAAGGGCCATAGGGCAGGGAAGCCTGAGGGATTTCCGGCTGCTTGCCACTCTCATCGGCGGACTTGAGGGCGGCGTATTCATAAATCTTGGCTCTGCCGTCATAATACCTGAGGTCTTTATGAAGGCGCTCAATCTGGCAAGAAATATCAGCAGCGCCAGCGGCCCCGACAATCCCGACACTAAACCCGAGCATTTTACAACTATAAACATGGACTTTATAAGCCACTACAGGGCACAGGTCAACGTGCTGAAAAGACCGGCTCCCGACAGCGCTTCGGCCATTAATCTCATAGGCCACCATGAGATAATGTTCCCGCTTCTGGCGGCTGCCATTAAAGAACATTTAAAAGGACAAAAAGGCGATGGACGTTAAGAAATTATTTGACGACTCAACCCAATATCTTATGGACACATATAAGCGTTTTCCGGTTGTGCTGGTAAAGGGCAGAGGGATGAGACTCTGGGGCGCCGACGGCAAGGAATATCTGGATTTTCTGGCCGGTGTTGCTGTAAACATTTTGGGGCACTGCCATCCAAAGCTCGTCGTTGCCATACAGAAGCAGGCACAGAAACTCGTGCATGTCTCGAATTGGTATCACAGCGAACCTCAGATAAGGCTGGCCAAGCTGCTGTGTGATTATTCCTTTGCTGACAAGGTGTTTTTTTCTAATTCCGGCGCTGAGGCCAACGAGGCTGCGATAAAACTTGCAAGAAAACACTCGAAAGAGCGTTTTGGTGCGGAGAAGACTGGTATAATCACCGCGTTAAATTCCTTTCACGGCCGCACGCTGGCAACCCTGACGGCCACCGGACAGCCGAAATTTCACGCCGGCTTTGAGCCGCTCGTGCCGGGATTCTCCTACGTCCCGTTTAACGACTATGAAGCCATTAAGTCGGCCGTCGACGAGAATACCTGCGCCATTATGCTTGAGCCGATACAAGGCGAGGGCGGAGTGAAGATGGCCTCTGGCGATTACTTTAAACATATTCGGGAGCTTTGTAGCAGACTCGGGATTTTGTTGATCTTAGATGAGATACAAACCGGCACTGGCAGGACGGGGACATTGTTTGCCTACGAGCAATATGGCATAGAGCCGGACATACTGACACTGGCAAAGGGACTTGGCGGCGGCGTCCCCATTGGGGCAACGCTGGCAAGGGAGGAGGTGGCAAAGGCCTTTACCGCGGGAAGCCACGGCTCTACATTCGGCGGCAACCCCCTTGCGTGTGCCGCGGCCCTTGCAACAATAGAGACCTTGCTTGAGGACGGCATCATACTCAGTGAGTGCCGGAGAATGGGAGAGTATCTTATGAGTTGCCTCGGGAAATTACAAAAACAGTTCCCCAAGATAATCATAGATATCAGAGGAAAGGGGCTTTTAATCGGCATGGAGCTTACCAGAGATTGCTCTATGGTGGTTCAGGCCTGCTTTGAGCGCGGGATATTAATCAACTGCACGGCGGGAAACACACTGAGATTCATGCCTCCTTTGATTGTGACGGAGGAGGACATTGACCGGCTGATGAGTGTGCTAAAGGAAGTCATGGAGAGGCTTTCATGAAGAAGAGGGATTTCCTTACCATAAAAGACTTCACGCCCTCCGAAATCGCTGCGGTGCTGGATAGGGCGACGGACTTTAAGAGTGGCAAGGCAGCGGGTAAACAGCCCCTCCTTGGGCGCAGCATCGGGATGTTGTTTTATAAGACATCAACCCGTACGAGAATCTCATTCGAGGTGGGCATCTACCAGCTTGGCGGACAGCCGGTCTATATCAGACCGGGCGAGAGCCAGTTAAGCAGAGATGAGACCATAGCCGATACGGCGCGCGTGTTTTCACGTTACCTCAGCGGTATTGTCATCCGCACATTCGAGCATAAGATCGCGGCCGGGTTCGCCGAGTATGCGTCTGTCCCCGTGATTAACGGTCTTACGGACACACACCACCCGTGCCAGATTCTGGCCGACTTAATGACGATAAAAGAGAGAAAAGGTACACTTAAAGATATTAAGATAGCCTACATAGGAGACGGCAACAATGTGGCGAACTCCTTAATCGAAGGCGCGGCGCAGATGGCAATGGATTTGACCGTTGCCTCCCCGGAAGGCTATGAGCCGGTGCCCGATATTTTAAAGGACACCCGTGGGCGGATAACCATCGTGCGAGATCCAAAAGAAGCCGCGGCCGGGGCCGATGTCCTCTATACCGATGTCTGGATAAGCATGGGTGACAAGCAGGACGAAGCCGCAGATAAACAATTGAAATTTACCGCCTATCAAATAAACGATCAGCTCTTGTCGTACGCCAGGCCAGACTGCATAGTGCTTCACTGTCTTCCCGCGCACAGGGGGCAGGAGATAACCAACTCTGTCATTGAAGGCCCGCAAAGCGCCGTATTTGACCAGGCGGAAAACCGTCTTCACACACAAAAGGCGGTGCTGGAGATGCTTATTAAATGATTCGAATATTATATATCACAGGAAAACAAGTTGTCTGATAAATTGATGATAATACCCCTTGGCGGAGTCGAGGAAATTGGCGCGAACATGACCGTGTTCGAGACTCAAAACGACATGATTATTGTAGATACCGGCCTGATGTTCCCTGAGGACGATTTGCTTGGAGTTGACTTCGTTATCCCCGACTACGGCTACGTCATAGAAAGAAAGAAAAAACTCAGGGGAATTCTCATAACGCACGGCCATGAGGACCACACAGGGGCGCTGCCCTTTCTCCTTCGCGACCTTGGCAGTCCTATCCCTGTCTACGGCACTACGCTTACCCTTGGCCTGATAAAAGACAAAATAAAGGAACATAACGTAAAGAACATTAACTTCGTCAGGGTAAAGCCCAAGGACAAGGTCGTACTTGGCGACTTCGTAGTGGAATTCATCAGGGTGACGCATAGTATAGCCGACGGTGTGGGACTTGCCATAAACACCCCCTCGGGGGTGGTCATTCACACGGGGGATTTTAAGTTCGATTCCTCGCCGGTAGATAACGAGCTTCTGGATTTCGGCACATTTTCCGAATATGGCGAACGTGGCGTCCTCGCGATGCTCTCAGATAGTACAAATGCTGAAAAACCCGGCTTTACCCAGTCAGAAAAGGTAGTTAAACGCGCCTTCCATGACATATTCTCTAAGGCCGACGGCAGGATTATCATAGCCACCTTTGCGTCAAATATCCACAGGATTCAGCAGGCCATAGATGTTGCCGCCGAGTTTGGCAAGAAAGTTATTCTCTGTGGCAGGAGCATAATCTCTAACGCGAAGATCGCCTTCGACCTTGGCTACCTCACAATGAGCGGCGACCCATGGATGAAGGTCGAGCAGATTAACTCCCTTGCACCGGGCGAAACCGTCATCATAATGACAGGCAGCCAGGGCGAGCCTATGAGTGTCCTGACAAGGATAGCAATGAACGAGCACAAGCACATCAAGGTTGCCCCGGCAGACACGGTTATAATCTCCGCGCGTGCCATTCCGGGAAATGAGCGCGCAGTCGGCAGGATTATAAACCACCTCTTCAGGCGGGGCGCTAACGTCATCTACGATAAAATCTCCCAGGTGCACGTCTCAGGGCACGCCTCTCAGGAAGAGCTGAAGCTGATGATCAATATAGTCAAACCCCGTTATTTCATACCCGTACACGGTGAATACAGACACCTCGTTTACCATGCCAAACTGGCCGAGGGCCTCGGTATCCCCCGCGAAAATATATTTATACTGGAAAACGGATGGGTGTTGGAATTGGCGCAAACGGGCGCCTCCCGCACAAACAGCGTACCGGCCGGGCGTGTGTCCATAGAAGGCAAGGGCTTTGGCGACATCGGTGACATGGTGCTCAAAGACAGGAGGCGCCTGGCTATGGACGGTTTTGTCATAGTCGTCTTAACGGTCAACAAAGAAACAGGCAAGGTTGAGGAAGGCCCTGAGTTCATCACAAAGGGTTTCATCTTTGAACATAACACCGGCGACATGGCAAAGGAGGCAGCCAATATTATCTACTCGATTGCCTCAAATCCCGATGAAGGTGCCCACGGAGACATGAATGTCCTGCACGCGAAAATCCTGAGCGCCCTGAAGAAATACATTAGAAATAAAACGGACAAACGCCCTATGATAATGCCGGTTATAGTGCCTGTGTAGACTCCGTCATGCCCAAACATATAAGACAATGAGAGGGACAAGGCAATGGAAATACTTCAATCAATTATAATGGGAATAGTGCAGGGGATTACCGAGTTTCTGCCGGTAAGCAGCACCGCGCATCTGATTCTTGTGCCGTGGTTCTTGGGCTGGAAAGGTGTAATTGACACGATGTCCTTTGATATAGCGCTCCATGTGGGTACGTTCTTTGCGCTTCTGGTGGTTTTTTTCAAAGACTGGGTAGAGATACTGCTGAGAAAACATCGGCTCTTAATGATCCTTGTAATAGCCACGATACCGGGGGCGGTTGTAGGAAAACTCCTTGATAAATATGTCGATGAGCACCTCAGAAGCCCGTGGGTAATTGCGGCTTCCCTCGTGGTAGTCGGCGTAGTTATGTATTTTGCGGAAAAACAAAGCATTAAAATCACCGGTGTTGACGACATATCGGTTTTGGATGCGGTGATTATAGGTGTATCGCAGGCCATAGCCATAATTCCAGGCGTCTCCAGAAGCGGGATAACCATATCGGGCGGACTTTTTCTGGGAATGAAGAGGGAGGAGGCAGCCCGCTTTTCGTTTCTCATGTCCACGCCGATAGTTGCAGGGGCGGCAGTGCTGCACGGCATTCACATACTTCACGGGAAGGCCGAGCCGATAGACCCGAAGATTTTCATAGCCGGCGTGGCTGCCTCCTTTGTCGCGGGATTAATTGCCATTACGTGGTTTCTAAAATTTCTGAAGAGATTCACATTAACATTTTTTGTTTATTATAGATTTGCCCTTGCCGCTATAATAATAGCCTGGATATGGCTGAAGGCGTAACCACTCAGAGAAATGAGATAAGGGGCGTTGTGGCCGCCTTGTTTGCCGTCTTTTGCGCCGTGAGCCTGTTTACGTATGATAAATGGGACCCGTCTCCGTTTACATATACGGAGCGTCAGGCACGAAACTATGCCGGCGTTGTGGGGGCGTACTTCTCTGACACGGTGTTTTCGCTCATTGGGACATCCGCTTTTATTATACCACTGACAGCGTTCATTTATGGGATAAGAAGGCTGCTTGGGGTCAGGAGACGGGCTGAAAATGTTGTGGGGACGCTGATGTTCGCAGTCTCTCTGTCGATGGTACTGACGCTTTCTTCGTGGACATTCGATACGAATATTATAAAGGGAGGGCTTGCCGGGTCTGCCATCACCCATATGCTGGATACGTTTTTTTCTACTGTGGGGGCTTTTTTGATAAGCCTTGCCGCCCTGTTTACGTCAGTCATGCTGATGCTTCCACTTAAGTCGTCGTCGTTACTCATGCGAAGGGCAGAACAAGTTATCCCTGATACGCCTGATATTAGTCAGGAGATAAGCCCTGATGTGACCAAAGAAGTGACCCCCCAAAGCAGACCTGTAAAGACCCCTGTAATAGCTGAGGAGACGCCGGCAGAGGAGCCACAGCAGGAGCTTAAGATAATCACCCACACGCCCGAAGACGTCCCCCACGAAGAGCTGCCCCCTGAGATAGAAAAAAGAGAAATCAGGCAAATCCCCTCCGACGCTGTAAACAGCATGTACGCGCTGCCGGGCGTAGGGTTGTTAAGCGCGGTACAGGGGCAAAACAAGGAAACCTCAAAGGATGAGCTGCAAAGGGCGGCCACAATTTTACGGGAAAAACTGTCCGACTTCGGCGTCGAGGGAAAAATTTCTCAGGCACACCCCGGACCGGTTATCACCATGTATGAGTTTGAGCCTGCACCGGGTGTAAAAATCAGCAAGGTAGTGGCATTATCAGACGATCTCGGCCGCGCCATGGGGGGGATAAAGGTCAGGGTATCCCTAATCCCCGGCAAGACGCCCATAGGCATAGAAGTCCCCAACGAGCACAGAAACATCGTAAGCCTTAAAGAAATCATAGCGTCGGATAAGTTCACAAAGAAAAGCTCGCTGCTCACACTATCCCTCGGCAAGGACATCTACGGCAACCCCATCGTGGAGGACCTTGCGCGAATGCCCCATCTGCTGGTTGCAGGCACGACCGGCTCAGGCAAGAGTGTGGCGGTCAACTCCATGGTTATGAGTATTTTATATAAGGCCAAGCCCACGGAGGTCAGGATGCTGATGATAGACCCGAAACTCCTTGAGCTGTCCATCTACGAGGGGATACCACATCTGGTTTCAAACGTGATAACCAATCCTAAGGAGGCCTCAGAGGCCTTAAAAAAGATGCTCATCGAAATGGAGAGGCGTTACAGGCTGATAGCTGAGCAAGGGGCGAGGAATATTGATATGTTCAACGCCTCCGTCGCTGAAGAAGACAGGCTGCCCTATATAGTGATAATTATAGATGAGCTTGCGGATTTAATGTTCACGGCGGCCAAAAACGTGGAGGATTCAATAGTGCGCCTGGCGCAAATGGCAAGGGCGGCAGGAATGCACCTGATAGTGGCCACGCAGCGCCCTTCGGTGGATGTCATAACGGGCATAATCAAGGCCAATTTCCCGTCAAGAATAGCCTTCATGGTATCATCTAAGGTGGACTCAAGGACAATTTTGGACACGCACGGGGCAGAAAAGCTATTAGGGCGCGGCGACATGCTGGTGTTAAGTCCGGGGGCAAAGATTCAAAGGGTCCACGGCGCGTTCGTAACAGAAGAGGAAATAAAGGCGGTGGTTGACCATGCCAAGGGGCAAGGCAGCCCGGACTATACATTTTTTGACTCATTGGTTGTGTCGGAGACTGCCGCATCCGATGATGGCTCATCTGGTGAAAAGGACGAGATTTATAGCGACGTCATAAAATATGCCCGCGAAGTGGGCGAAGTCTCCATCTCTTCAATACAGCGGCGTTTTAAGATAGGATACAACCGCGCGGCAAGGATTGTGGAAATAATGGAGACCGACGGCCTCATAGGCCCGACAAAAGGGGCGGGCAAACCCCGCAACTTCGTCAAGGATTAAAGACGAAGGGGGATAATCCCATGCGTTACCGTCTGTTACTTCTGCCCATACCGGCGCCTGTTTAATTACATTGAACTCAAGGTGAATCTTTGCCGCCTTGCGATCTTTGTCCAACCATAGCTCCCACATTATCTTGGGTAGGGCATGTATTATCGTCCCTATAATACTCCCCAAAAACTGGACAGAGCAATAAGGTGGATGGTAGTCTGCCGGCAACGAAAGGAGAACGGCAGAATGAAGAAAATACGAAAGACACATGACGGAGCATTTAAGGCAAAGGTAGCGA
>JADFXO010000158.1 GCA_015233485.1 Nitrospirota bacterium | reverse complement strand
GTAATAGTCGACCTTGCCGTATAGATTAACGTCCCTCAGGAGCACCTGGTTGGTACTTTCCCTTATGGGCACGTACTCGGATTGTATAGACGTGACGGCGGCATTTAAAAGATTTCTTATCGTCTCGGAAGATATGCCGTCGGTGTTATCCAGAAAAAGGCCGATTTCGGGCCTGGCCTGAAGTGTTATCCTTTTGCAGAAATCGGCGGGTATAATTATTGCCGCTTTATACCTTCCTTCTTTAACTGCGGCTATGGCAAGGCGTTCGTCGGATACGCCGAGGAGTGAAAACGTTTTCGGACCGGTCTGAATGGCACGAAGATATTCCATAACACGCTTTGCCTGGGGCCCCGTATCGTGGTTTACTACGGCTACGGGAAGGTCCATGAGTTTTCCCTGAAAGGAGTTGCCGATTATGATAAGATAAATTATGGGCATGAGCATGCTCATACCGAGCACGACCGGGTTACGTTTGAATTTCTTCAGATCCCTTTCGATAACCGCAAAAAGCCTTATCATCTTCCCAATCTCTGAGGAAACCCGGCACCAATAAAAAAGCTGACCTTCTTGGCCTCTTCCTCACGTATGGTTGCCCTTGTATACAACTGGTGGTCTTTGTTCGTTCGCATTGCCAACCCTACCAAGCACCATGAGGCAATTACCAGCCGCCCTCTACTGCTCCATGCTGTAGCTAAACAGACAAAACATTCCGGGCAGACCTGCCTTACCATTACGAGCAACCATGCTAAGTCAGCTAATGTGCAAGTCGTTTTAATAGCACTGACGGCCTTTCTCAAGCAAATCAAAGAATATGCGGAGCATTTAACTATTGCAGAAAGAATGACGATGATTATTTCACATGCATTCAGGTTAATTTTGCAAAAATCGTCCGCACAGTTCCCTATTTTAATTCCAAATACCGGTTTCATTTGACGCTTAACTGCTTTTTTTAGGATTATAGACGTAAAACCCCTTACTTGGCCGTCGAAGTTTCAGGTGTAGAGGAAGCTTCTGTTTTCGCCTTTCTACCCACTTTAGGTTGCTTTTTCCAAATAGGACTGCCAATTACAGCGCTGGGGATTTTATGGCGCATTCGGGAATACCGACGTACATAGATTCTCAACACGCTATCGCACACAATAAAATTATGGTTATTGACGACGAGACATTGATAACCGGCAGCTTCAACTTTACTAAGGCCGCGGAGGAACATAACGCTGAGAACCTTTTTATATTGAAGTCAGGAGCTTGTTAAGGTATATATAGATAACTGGAATAGTCATAAACAACACTCAGAGGAATATCAGGGCCGGTAAGGTGAAAATAGCTATGGAACGGATATTCTTACTTTTTCGATTTTATTGCCTATCATTATTATAGGGAGCTTTTGCTATGCCAGTGAAGAAACTCAAAAATACCCTTTGAGCGCTTGTTTAGCCACTATGCCTATACAGGTTACTTCAATAACTTTGAGCGGGCCTGTAAAGAATGGGATATGAGTCCAGACGCCGGTATTTTTGGAAGGGAAGGTTGTACTGATGGAATTGTTAGAACCCCTTAAAGCAGAAATAAAGCACTGTATGAAGAAATACCAACCAATCTGACACTGAGAACCTTGTCAGCCCTCTTGTAGTAGGTCGAAAGAACTGATTATTTTACGGGCCTTCGACTTCTGGAACATCGCCTTCCGGACCGAGCGTTATCATAAACAGTCCTATAGAGACAGCTCGACGAACAACCAATAACCCTAAAGACGAGGTAATTTGTTATTCAGCAGACAGCCGAATTACAAAAAAATACCGATATGTATGTGTACAAGAAAATGTGTAGATCTAATCACACAGGTATTTTGTAAGACTTAGCTTTTCATTGTCAATATTATTTCTTCTTAACTAACCGAATTATAAGGGAAAATAATCAAACAAGAATAAAATATAGAATATATAAATTTAAATAATTATTTATTGACAAACATAACCCATTGTTCAATAAGGTTTTATCTCATTTTTTACTGTGTGAAAATTACCCAATACTATGTTTATGCATATCTCAACGTACGCTTTTATGAGTCTTTATTCGCAAATCCAGCATATAAGCGGGTTTACAGGTGATATTAATTATAAAGTCGGGGATTTATTGGACTTGCAAGCTGGAGTATTAGAATAAAATCAATAATACACAAAATTGTAGTTGAATGGGTGATATGGAAATTCTACACAAAATTAGTTATGGAGAACAAGAGAATACGGCCTCATTGGAGCAACCGTACGTACGTATATTGCTATTATTTAATATTAATATACATATGAGCATCTAATAAGATTAAATATTTAGAATTTTTTAAGCATACTATCATTTATATTTATTTCGGCTGCATCATTCCAATGTATTATGAATTAATTCAATTAGTTGCACGAGTATCTTAGTAGTAAAGTATATTATCGCTCTTAAATAGATATATAAGCATTATTTGAATTGTTAGAAATATTTAAACTTATGTATTTTATACTTGACATGGCTATAATCCAACTACTTTTACTCATTTATAAACAAGGACTTATAAACTGATAGCTAATTATACTAATATAGTTGTTATGTTATGATATTGGGTGAGTAATGCGAATAATATATTTCATAAATCCTAATATTACCATTGACAACGGATTTGAATTGTGTTAAGGTAGTTTAGATGTCGGAAAGAACAAATGCAGAAGATGCCGTTGAGGCAAAACCATAAAGCCGAAGTGGTCGGAGATGAATGATATGGCAACGCGGTCGAAATATATAAAAGTCAGCCCCAGCGCGATTCAGTGAGCACTGGCAAATAAACTACAAGGAGGTAAAAACATGTGTAAAGCTGTTGGGAGAGTAGAGCCCTCTTTATAGAGTCTCCCGAAACCTGATCAATGATTAATTTAGTCGCGTCAATGAGTTTCAAAGTCGTGCAAGTGGCCGTTAGGCCGCTTAATATGAGTTGTGTTTTGGATTTTACCCTGGTGAAATCCAAAAAGGGGTATACAATGGAAAGTTCTAACAATTTTGTCACTGGTAAGATAGAGTATTACTCTCCTGAACAATTGATGCGTGCGGATATAGAAACCGTGCCACGCTCAGAGGCGGACTTTGCAGCAAGGCGCGAGGGTATGAGTAAATACGGGTTTGGGGATCCTCTACCCATTTACAAAACTGAAGAGGGTGTCCTGATTCCTCTGGCTGATCACGATAAAGTCGAGATTGCAATTGAGCTTGGACTGTTGGAAATCCCCTGTATTAAAGAAGATGTTAAGAGCGAATACGACTTAAATGCCTTCGGGCTGAAGTGGGACAAAACGCGCCTTCGGTATAACACAGCTCAGAAAGCCTACAGTGCTATACTTGATGAAAAAAAGGAGAGGATGAATCGTGAGAACGGGTCGGCGGTGGCGGGTCTTAAAAACCTAATGGCTTACAAGAAGAAAGTTGCAAAGTCAGTCGGTGTACCTGCAGGAGATGAAACATCAAACGCAATATCTGATGAAGCATCATTTTTCAGTACCAATTTGGCTCTCCCTAAGACGCATCCTGCTGATAAGAAACAAAATAAGGCATTAGAACCCTATGCTAAGGATTGGGGCGTCTCATATCATACTGTAAGACATGCAAAACGTATATACGAACGGGATAAGAAAAGGTTGATAGAAGCCACCATAAAAGATATACCTATCGACAGGATATATAATGAAATGTTTCCTAAAAATGAAACCGATGACAAGACAGTAGAAGATCCAATAAAAGCGATTACACGAGATGAAAAGACCTTAATAAAGACATTTGCCGCTCTTCAAAACAATATCCAGGTAATTGCAGATAAAATAGAAGGCGAGATGAAATCTAAGATAGATGAGGATTTTACAAAGTTAAAAAAGAATGGAAACTCATTAATCGAGAGTGTTCATAAAGCATTTGAAATATATAAAGATAAAGAGTCTCCAAAAGGTGCTGGCAACGAATCAACCAAAAAGCCAGCAAAGGAGGTGGCTAAAAAGGAGCCTAAAAAGTTAAATAAGAAGGAACGTAAGAAGTTGACGAAAGAGACTCATAAGGAATTGCCGGGTAAGGCAGCTTAAGGTGCAGCGTAGAAAGCTAAACTTTATTAGCGGTGGCAATATGGAAAAGAAGAGGTATGACTCTGAGGATGGAAAACTAATAATGGTTTCTAAAGAAATATTTTGCACCTCACACATGCCACAGGACGGAGACAAAGGAGGTGATGGATTTTATTGGCAAGGGTGGAATCACTCTATGGGGTTCTCTAGACCCCATAGAGGTTCCATGAAGATTGTATACTATATTACCCTTATCTCCTAAGTATAAATCTTCGTTTTCACTCTTTGCAATACCTAATTAAATTATTCTTATTTGAGTAATACGCTTGATGTACGTTCAAGTCAGTTAAATAAGAAGGATAGTGTAAGCCATTGTATTTAAAAGGTTTATGAAGCGTTAATGAAAATAATAATGATAAAAAGGAGAAAAAATGTATAAGAGTCCACACGATAAAACTATTGCAGATTATAACAAAGCTGTCGAGTCAGCTCCCGATGACCCCGCATCGTATTTAAATCGCGGTATTCAGTATCTTTCAGAAGGAAAAAACGACCAAGCTACAGTCGATTTTACCAAGGCTATCGAGATTGACCCACAGTCGGCTGAGGCTTATTTTAATAGAGGTGTGGGCAATGAGTTAGCAGGGAGACACGAAAGTGCTTTTGCCGATTACGCAGCGGCGGCACGACTTGGCGATCACCGTGCACAAGTTGCTTTACATGATATGGGTTATCTTAACTCTACCGAAATCGACACATTAAACAATTCCTCGGCAGGGATGGAATCAAGCGATTCTGGAGAAAATGGTAATAATTCTCATGTGTTTCCATGTACTTCTGAGGATTACTTTTTGCGAGGATTTGTCAACGGTAGCAATAGAGACTTCGTTGCTGCTGTTGACGCTTTTACTAAATGTATAGATAGCGAACCAAATAGTACTTTTGGTCGCGCGTCGTACAACTATCGTGCACTCGCCTATCTCCAATTAGGAGACTTTGACCGAGCTATACATGATGCTAATAAGGCTATTGAATTAGACCAAAAAGATCATAATGGGTACTATTATAGAGGTATTGCCCACAGAGGAAAAGAAGAGTATGATAAGGCCATTGTTGACTTTACGCAGGTTATAGCGTTATGCCCAGGTTATACTTTAGGCTACTTCTCCCGCGGGTTAACCCATTATGCGCGCGGTGCAAATTATCATGTTTTCGGGTTAAGCGATTTGGCAAAAAAGGACTACGACATGGCAATCTCAGATTACAAAATAGCGGCGCGACACGGGATGAGCTATGCACGGCAATTTTTACGTGAAAAAGGCCATCAATGGTAATTCATAAATGTCTTATATAGTATGAGGGTCATATTATGTTGGATTATATCCTTAATGTTCAAAAAAGGGGTCCACCTTAGATGGGGCGGGCTATAAAAAACGTCGATAATGTTTATGATATGTTAAATTTGTTACTCATAAATCGAAAAGGTAACAATGGAGAATAATTATGTATCTTGCGAATCTATACGACAGAACTGTAGAAGTAATTACCAAAGTCGAGGTGTACTTATGATTGCTAAAAAACATCTTAATGGTGGTGAAGAGAATTATGACAGAGGAATATTTAAAAGAATACGGAGAATATTATGCGAAAAGTAAAAGCGGTGATGTCAGGAAATATAAACAGTTTATATTATAGAAATACTGAAAAACACAAATGTCGTTTGGCTTACAACAGATCACGGATATATAGGGTAGATAGTGGTTGTTATATGGCTACAGTCTGCTATGGTCTTGGTGTCGCCTGCTATAACAAAGGAGATTATGAAATGGCTGTCGCCTATTTTACAAAGGCTACTAAGTTAAATCCAAGGTTTGCAAAGGCCTTCTTCCATCGTGGATTATCCTACGGGAAAAAAGGTCAGCAATATAGAGCGATAGTTGACTTTAGTAGTGCTATTGCGATAAAGCCCGATGATTATAAGGCGTATTATAATCGTGGTATTGGCTATTCTAAAATAGAAATGGTTAACAGGGCTAAACTCGATTTTGACAAGGCTATTGAGTTAGCTCCCGCTTACGCTGAGGCGTACTTTAGTCGAGGGGATCTTTATATTTTTAAAAAAGAGGTTGACATGGCAATTATCGATTATGACAAAGCGATAATGTTAAACCCTGATTACGCGCTGGCGTACTATCACAGAGGGATCACTTATTACGAAAAAGGAGAAACTGACGCTGCTATAATTGACTACAATAAGGCTATCGAATTAAAACCGAACCATGCTGATTTCTACTGTAATCTTGGCGCGGTTTATGGAATCAAAGGAAACTACGAACAGGCGACCATAAATTTCACCAAGGCTATTGAACTCAACCCAAATTCTGCTATTGATTACCTTAATCTTGCTAGTGCCTATACAATGGTAAATGATTATAACAACGCTGTCTCTAATTACACGAAGGCTATTGAACTAGACTCGTTTTTGCAGGAGGCGTATGTTGGTCGTGGTCATGGCTATCTTTCTAATGGGGACAAAAATAGGGCGGTTGCCGATTTTAAAGTAGCGGCACAACTTGGTCATAGCGAGGCACAAAAGATTCTATGTGATAACGATTGTCAATACTAGAGTAGAGTAGATAGTATATTTGCACAGATGGAGATTCATAACTTTGTAATATAAAGGTGTCAAACAAAAAGCTTAGAAGTTTTGAATGGGTAAACTTCAAAGGTGCTAAATAAGTGTTAAATAATTAGAAATAAAACATAATCATTGAATTAGTAGCAGAGCAGGAAAAAAAGAAGCGGCTAGGATTAAACTAGCCGCTCTTTCTGAGAGTACCTTTACTACATGACAAATGATTATAACATACTCTTATGAAAAGTAAGTACTCTCATATCCTGAATTAAATGTTTAAATAATTAGCGTAAATAGATGACATATAGCAATAAATTATATATTATTTAAGATTAATTAATGACAACTATAATCGGTTTAGAACTAATGATTATTTGAATCATTCATTCGCATTCAAAGATTATTCTGCAATCATTTATATCATGAATTGTATTTATATTATATGTATGATAACTTAAATCATAAAGTAAAGGAGGTCTTAGGATGTTGGAAATGAAAAGGGGAATTAAAAGGTGGCAGGTAAGTGTTAATTTAGAACTACACAGACAGGTAAAGACTGATGCTGCGTCGAAAATGATGACTATAAACAATTACATAATCAATGCATTAACGCGGCAGCTTGAAAGTGAGAGGGGAGGTATAAAGTCGAGTGAAATTGTTGTTGAATAAAATGTTATTAAATTTAGGTATAGATGTATAGGAACTTGAAGTTGGAGTTATTGCAGGTGATGGTTTATATGCGCCGGACTAATACTCGTTGTAGTGAAAAGGTTAAACAAAAGCGGTTTTCAACCGTTAGAATTCAAAACAAAAGAAGTGAAGAGGAGCTGTTAGTCGCAGCCACCCTCTTCCATGTGAAGTACAGACAAGACAAAACATTATATAATAACTACTATTTAGCGATTTACTTTATCATATTTTGCATTGTTACGTCAAGTACTTCTTAAGGAGTTGTATTATGCCTAAAGGAGATAAAAGAGAAAGGCGCAAAGAAGCAGCGAAAGCCTGGGTGTTAGAACATGGAGATTTGGAGAAGATTAGTAATAATAGCTATCGCACACATTGTCCAGAACCGGAACATCCCGACGAAAATCCATCTTGTGATATAGATTCTGAAAAAGGTGTTTATTATTGCCATATCTGTAAGAAGGGTGGTAGCTTGGAGAAGTATCTACGTCTCACGAATTTCATTGATGAAACAGACGACAAAGCCTTCGACGCTTTCGTGGGTGGATTAGAGTCGAAGATGAAAGAGAAACCGATTCGGGTACCTATTGCCTCTTATACATATCACGACGAAAATGGCAAACCGGCGCATGTTGTTGAAAAATCTATGCTCCAGTATTCAGATGGTACAACTAAAAAAACCTTTGCTCAATACCATTATGATGCAATTGGTAAGCTGGTTAAAGGAATGGAAGGTGTTAAACTTTACCTATATAACCTGCTGGCGGTAATGTATAGTATTTACGTGATCATTGTCGAAGGGGAGAAAGATTGCGGGACATTGAAAAGATTAGGATATGTAGGTACTACAAATGCTGGTGGTGCTGGAAAATGGCTACCGGAATATAATGAATACCTAAAGGATAAGGAGATTATTCTTGTTCCTGATAATGATTCGATTGGTTATATGCACGCAAATAGTGTAGCTGCTTCGCTGTGGGATGTAAATAAGCGGATAAAGATAGTGAAGTTGATTGCCCATTATCCTGAACTTCCCGATAAAGCAGATATGACCTATTTAAGGGAAATGCTCGAAGATAGAGGCGTAACCGATGATGAATTTATTGTGATCATAAACAAGATATTTAGGGAGACACCATATTTAACTGATGCTGATATAGTGCATCAAGACAGTATATCTCTTGATGCCTGGGGTATAAATTATCATCCAGTTTTACCGCCGGGATTCTCGTATGCTAATGGATACCTG
>JADFXO010000157.1 GCA_015233485.1 Nitrospirota bacterium | reverse complement strand
CCTTCAGTCGTTACAATTGGAAATCAAATAGTATGGGAAAATGGAGGCTGAATGAAATAAGATTCATTTTTTAGAACTCTACCTCTTTTGGGGTGAAAAAATGTCTTGACTTTTGGGTAGCATTACAGATACGTAGGCCAGTGGAATCTACACCGCTGCCTCAATGCTCCACGAACACCCTGCCAGCGCAGACAGGCCACTTGATGAATCTGCTTCTGATGTACCACAAGGCGAGACTCCTGTCAAGCCCCCCGAAGAAAATAATCCAGATATATTGATGAGGCTTAAAGACAATAAGGATGTCTCCGAATTACTTCTTTGACATCCTTTTTCCATTATGTATCAACGAGACTGCCCGGCAATCTCTGACCCCGCCCAGTGCGGGTGGCCGCTTTCGTCTCTGAGCCTCAGCGTATCCCCACCCTTTTTAACCTCCGCCGCTATGATGGCCGGGTTGCCGTCGAACGTTACCTTAGCACCTTTGACCTCGACCGTATCGCCCTTATCAAACTTAACATCCTGTCTCTCAATAAACCATACCGGGCCAAGATGTACCGGAATTGTGCCGGCCTCAGTTTTCAGAATGAGGAGCACGCCAATAGACATACCTCTTATTGACGACGAGAAGGTTTCCACGGCCTCAACAGTTCCGGGTACGACATCCACAGTCTTCGTGTCATACATCTTCTGATACTGGCCGCCGTTTCCCCATCCGCCGCTTCCCTTCCAACCGCGCCATGGCTGTGCCGACGCTGACACAGCAACCGCCAGTATTAGTATCAGGGCCAGTGCCACAATTTTCCTTACCATAAATCTGACCTCCTGTTTTTACCACTAAGTTATAACGCTATTTTACTACAATTGCCGCGTGATATGCGCAAATCTCCTGAGGCAATAAAAAATCTCAGATTAGTTTTTAGGGCTGTCTTGACTAAAGATTTCCTATTTTGTTATCATGCACTACCAGTAGGTAAACACTTGGAAGAAGAGGTTTAACGAGAGATATGTCAACCAAAAAAACAGATGAGAAGCCGTCTAAGTTTGGGGAAAAGCCGCCCATGACAGATGAGAAGCCGCCAAGGCTCAGTAAGAAGCCCAACAAGAGGCAAGAGGCTATCCTCAGGATGCGCAATAGGTTAGTTTACATGAGACGGCAGTTGTTAAGCGGTGCGGAATATGTAAAGAACAATATGCCGGACACGGTATCCTTTCCCGACCTTGGAGACCAGGCCAGCGCGGAAATCGACATGAATTTTATGCTCAAGCTCAAGGGACGCGAACAGAAGCTGCTCAAAAAGATAGACCTGTCGGTGGAGCGTATCGAAGAGGGTACGTATGGGTTATGCGAAAACTGCGGGGAGGAAATCAGCATCAAACGCCTTGAGGCCCGTCCGGTAACCACTCTGTGTATTGATTGCAAGACCGAACAGGAAGAGGAAGAGAAGATGAGGGAAGAGTAACGGATAGTATTGTAAGATAGTATTATTAAGAGCGCCTTTGTCCGTCGTTGTAGCTTGAATATTTCTCCTGCATGTAGTCCCCGAATAAGTTAAAACACAGCGCCGTTACCGCGACTGCCAGTCCTGGAAACAACACCATCCACGGCTCTGAGATGATGTATGCCCTGTTCTCTCCAATCATGTTACCCCAGCTTGGCGTGGGCGGCTGCGGCCCGAGGCCAAGAAAACTCAACGACGCCTCTGTCAATATATAACCGCTGAACTTGATCCCCAGTATAACCAACCCCAGAGAGAGACATTGCGGGAAGATATGTACGAAGAGGATTCGTAAATTACCCGCCCCAAGTGACCGCGCCGCCTCCACATAGGCCATCTCCTTTACCTTCAGCACCTGCCCCCTGATAAGCCGCGCAAATGACGCCCAACCGACCAGGGCAATCGCCGCCATGACGGTAAACTTCGTCGGGGGCAGCACTACCGATATGCCAATGGCAAGCAGCAGCGATGGAAACGCAAGTGTCAAATCCACAACCGCCATCAAAAGCGTATCTATCCACCCGCCGTAATAACCTGACAGCAGCCCCGCCGTAAACCCAACTCCCAACGATACCAGAGCCGCGGCAAACGACACGCCAAGCGAAATCCTGCCGCCGTATAAAACCCGCGCTAACACATCCCTGCCCTTGCAATCAGTCCCGAACGGGTGCCCAAGCGAAGGCGCGGCCTTAATCTCGTCGAGATTAATCGCAATCGGGTCATAGTGCGCTATATACGGGGCAAACACGACGGCCACCACGATGAGCGACAGCACGATTATGGGCAGCCGGGCGAACATTACCTCTTAACAATCCTCACGCGCGGGTCAACTATCTGGTATGACACATCAACAAGGGCATTCACTACGACAAATATAAACGTGCCCGTGATAATACATCCCAAAATCACGGGGTAATCCCGCTTTAAAATCCCGTCAACTGTGAACCTGCCAATCCCGTCCCATCCGAATACCGTCTCTGTCAGGACCGCGCCGTTTAGAAAACTTGCGAAATCAAGGCCAATCACGGTTATCAGGGGGATTAAAATGCTCTTCAGCAGATGAATATAATGTATACGCCAGTTTTTCAGGCCCTTGGCCCGAAGCACCCGGACAAAGGGCATTGAGAGCGTCTCAATGGCCGACGAGCGCGTGATTCTGGCGATGCTTGCCATAACAGGAAGCGACAGGGCAACCGCGGGAAGGATGACGAATCTGATGCCGCCCGTCCCTGAAGGGGGCAGGAGGCGGAGTTTCAGGCTGAATATGATAATCAGGACGAGGCCGCTCCAAAATACGGGCAAACTGAGGCCGGTGAGCGATAGCGCCGAGCATATTTTATCTACGGCGCTGCCCTGCCTAAGCCCGGCGGCAAAGCCAAGCGCCAGGCCGCCGATGATTGCAATGACCATAGCGGCAGCGGCAAGGTATATCGTATTGGGCAGTTTTCGCATGATTTCAGTCAGGACATCGCGGTTGGTGTAATATGACCGGCCAAGCTCACCGCGGGCAAGCAACGCAACGTACCCCATGAACTGGGCGATGAAGGGTTTATCAACACCGAGGGCGCGATTAATACGTTTAATATCGTCGGGGTCGGCGTGCTGCCCGATAAGCCCCGACGCGGGGTCACCTGGTAAGAGCTTGACGATAGAAAACGTAATAAACGTAATTCCAAGAAGGAGCAACACCAACATCGCAAGTTTCTTTATAATATATGCGAACAAGTCCCGTTAACCCGAATTCCCCGAATTCCTATGATACGATAATTTCATGTGAACTCAATAGTTCTACCTGCGAATCCACCGTCCGCAGATTATAACACATCGTCACAAAAAATAATGCGGCATGGCGCGAGCTATCAGGGCAAACGCATACGAGAAAAGTACACCATCAATGTCCTCTTCTGGATTCCCGCTTTCGCGGGAATGACAGACAAGGCAGAACACATGTACTCCTAAATCTGTCATTCCTGTTTCTTTTTCTGTCATTCCTGTTTCTTTTTCTGTCATTCCTGTTTCTTTTTCTGTCATTCCTGCGAAAGCAGGAATCCAGGAAACCTTCTATCGGAGCTACCCGCAAGAAATTTCTGCACTTTATTTCCCTAATGCGTTTGCCCTGCGCGAGTTATGTATATCCATGAAAATATTTTTCTTGACAACATTAACTGAATTTGTGTATTTTCATGCAAGGGTACATGGAGGGGGTGGCATGTGGAGGGTCACGGCATGGTATTAATAATCTCATTTTACAGGTCATTGCTGAAGGACCTTGAGACCTTCCTGAAGGCGAACTTTCCTGGCATTGCCGTAGAAAAGGCATACCATGACGTAGACGGCCTGAAAAAGATAGAAGAAGATTTTAAATACGACCTGATAATAAGCGACTGGGACAGCTACGGCTATGTAAACGGGCTTACGATACTAAAAAAGATAAGGTCAAACCCTGCGATAAAGGAGACGCCGCTTGTAATAATAACCGAAAAACAGGACAAGGAAAGCGTGTTGGCTTGTGTAAAAGCCGCGGTAACGGGTTTTATAACGAAACCGGCGCTGTCGCAAACGATAGACGAAAAGACATTCAATGAAAAACTAAGGCCATACATCGAAAAAATCTCACAAAAAGCCGAAGAAGTATAATAACCGCGGCGTGGCGTGGGGGGATTACTCCTTATCTTTAGTTTCGGGCGTTTCAGGAGTTTCGGGGGGCGTCTCCTCAGCCCATTTAATGAATTCTTTTATAGATGTGTGATAATGTTCTAACGCCTGTTCAGGGTTGAACTCTTCGTATGCGGTGTTTTCAATAACAAACTTCATCAAAACGCGCGGCGAATATGAGGTATTCAACCATTCCTTTATCTCAACCTTCCTTGAATCATCAACCGTCCCGCATTCACTCTCAAAATATTCAATAGCCCCTTTGTCCGTCTCTATCCGCTTATAAAGTTCAATAAATTCTTTTTTGGAAAGATGAATATTTATACCCATATAATCAGCCATTCTTTTTGAAGCGGCGTAGAGATTAAATAATATTGTGTTAATCAAAAGGGGGAACAATTTATTCTCATCGATTCTTCGATGGGATATTATAATATCCCTAGCTGTTTTTAAATCGCTGACCATATCCATATCCATATCCATATCCATAGCCATATCCATAGCCATATCCATAGCCATATCCATAGCCATATCCATATCCATAGCCCTAGCCATAGCCCTATCTCTAGCCATAGTCATATCCATAGCCATAGTCATATCCATAGCCATAGCCCTATCCATATCCATATCCATAGCCATAGCCATAGCCCTAGCCCTAGCCATATCCATATCCATAGCCATAGCCATAGCCCTAGCCCTAGCCCTAAATGTATTGTAAAAAATTTCTTTTACAGACTTTAACGGCTTTGCTTTATTAGACATTTCATAGTTTAAATATAATAAACAGCCGTGTGAGCATAAATATATCTGATAAAATGGTTTAATAACATCATAGTTAATATTTTTACTTACATAGTACATATAATAACCTGAACTTAAATATAAATCGTTTAATTTAAGATTTAAATTTATTTTCTGAGAAAGAATGTCCTCATATTTTTTGTTATACAGAACATATTTATCAACTATAAGGGCAATTTTAAAATCTCTTTTATCTGTTGGCAAAGACAATGCGTTATCCTTATTATTAAAAAACCTTTCTCTAAATTCCTGCCAATAATAACCAAGCAATAATACATTTATTAACCGATTGATTTGTTCTGTTGAAATATCTTCTATATTACAACACATGAGCCTTTCATCTTTACAAGTATTATCAATTATTAAATCTGAACTATCGTAAAGCGTATATATATTACGCAAAACCTTATCAGCAAGCTTTTCAATGTAGTCTATAACAGCCTTACGTATTTCAATCATATTATCAGACTTCCCATTGATTGCGTCAGCTAAATATTTATAAAGCCCAGTTACCTTCCCCCTTGTAACCCAAACATAAACAAGTGTTTTTAACCATCTGATTACGTCATCATGAGAAATTTTATGCTCCATGCCGGTAAATATATCTATTAAAAATTTGTGGTGTGACTCTTTATCTTTTTCTATTACATTTTGCAGAATTACTGACTGCTCTTCACCGGCGCGAATTGTATCTATTCCAAAAAACAGGAGAGCTACTTCATGCCAGCCTACTTTTTTTGTTAACCGATTAAAGATTTCTTTATTAAGATAATCTATAAGTTTAAACTTTGTCTGCTTTCTATAAATCCTCGCGGCGGTTAAATATTCCTGAAATGTGAGATGACTGAATTGATAGTATCCCTCCTTCGGTTCTATAATCAAGCCCGATCTTTCTAAAAAATACTTAATTATCTCATCTCGTTGCTCCATTTTAACGGTATCAAGCCTGCCTTCATTGAGAATATCGCTGAAATAACTCTCAAGCGTATCTCTGCTTATTTGTATGTGCATTTGTTTGTTATCAAATGATTTATTAGTATTACCTAATTCACTCTCGGCCTTCGTATGGATTTTATAGGCCAGCTCTTCCATTATTCTGATTTTATCATCATAGCTCCATCCTCTTGATATCGCGCCATTCTTCTCTCTGAGTTTTTTTGCTAAATCCAATAAATGAATATACGCGTCTACCATTTTTGAATACGCAAGCGTCCTCGTTCGCGGGAGTTCCCCGTATGTCTCTGCCACATAGGCAAGCATGGCAAGATATATCGGCCTTCGCTTTAACTCCTCAAGACCGTAGTCTTTAAGCGCGGAGATAAAATCCTTCGCCTTCATCTTAACCTTTACCTCATCCTCACCATAACGAACTTTATACCAATTAAAGGCATATTGCTCAATTTGCTTTTGATTAAATGGCAGCAGATACATCTTCTTAAAATAACGGTCATATTCACCGTCTCTCAAATAGCCGGAAGGCCTGCCGGTAATGATTATATTCAGAGGGGTCTTGGCGTCTCTAAATTCAGATTTTGACTGTATCCACTCGTTTATCCATCTGATCATATTTAAGTTTTGCGCTTCCCCGATTTCATCAATACCATCAAAAATGACAACCGCCCATCCGCGTTCAATATAAAAATCAAGGAACTCTCTCGTTATATCCAACTTGAGACGTTTTGACATATCCTCAATCCATAAATTCCATAAGTCATCGAAACTATTGATTTTTGAAAAATCCATCTCCCGTAAAATAAATGGAACAACAACCCTCCTTCCCAGTACGGAGGCGGTTTCATTTAATATCGTCTGAGAAAGAGCAGTGGTAAGAAACCGCGTCATTGTTGATTTCCCAGAGCCTGGGGCGCCCGATATAGCTAAAAATTTTATTCGACGAAGCGCATCGACAATAGACAACCCCTCGACCGTATCAACTTCACCGGAGGCAGGGTCAATGTCTTTCTCGTCTATCCGCAGCGGGACATATATGTGCTTCAACAAGGCGGGAGTATCCTCGGACGCCTCCATAACCCCTGCCATATCAGCCTTCCTGTATAAAACGTCCAAACGCTTTCTATACGCAAGATAAGTATCGGTAAACTCCCTGCTGTAAAATCTGGAGTCTACAGGATATGTCCAACTATCCCCAATATCTTTCTTATAAGTATTTTTTAATGTCATCACAGTGGTTGCTCTCAATTATAGGATCGAAACTATGCTGAAATTCCTTTCTAAAGTTTTCATAACTCTTATGTCTTCCCTGCATTTCATATACTTCTGTTAAAAACTTCTTTTCAGCACTTTCGTCATTTTTAAGAAATTCCCTTTCAATTATTTTCTCGGTAAATACTTTTTCTGTATAATTCTGCAAATGACTTCTCATCTCCAAATAAAAGAAATATTCATTGTGATTAGCTATAGCATCTCTATCATTATGTTTAAGAACTGCTGCCAAATCTACTACTAATTCATTATTATTCTCTATCACCGCATACACCGGCTCGTGAAATATCTTTAAATATGTTATAAGTGCCAGTTTCTGTAAATCATCAAGAACTTTTTCGGGATTGACAAAGCTGAAATTCTGACTATGGAACCTAAATGCCGTTAGAAACGCCTTTATCCTTCGCGGATTCGGGTCGATTATATCACAAATGAAGTCGCTTAAATCTTTACATTCTCTTTTTTGGCCAAAATCAAATTTCTTTAATCTTTTCATCACGAATTCTTTATACTTCTCTTCTGCCGGCTGCTTTATGTAAATAGTTGACTGGAAGAGCTTCTCCAGATATGAACGCGTTTCTTTGTCAGAGCGTTGAAGAGTCTTGGAAAGGGCCTTTTCGACATGATGTCTGTCGTAACCAAACACGAAGACACATCGCTTGGTAGAAAGATGTTGCTTTATTTCGCTCAAAAGTTTTGATATTGTCGTCTCTTCACATCTGTCAAGGTCGTCTATGAATATTACTAATTTCGCACTTGGATCCATTTTCAATTCATAAGTTCCGCCCGATGTAATAGATATTATTGTTAATAATTCTTCAATAGCACTCTGGAAAATCAGTTTGAACCTTTGATTTCTCGTGCTGTATTCAAAGCTTTCATATTCAGATTTTTCACCCTCTTTTTGTATGATAGTGGTGAGTTTCTTTAGCCCGGACCGGAAAACAACAGCTCCTAATTTCTTAGCTTCTTCCCATCCCTTTGAAACAATAGTAAAATATTTTCTTATCTCTTTAAGTAATTCGATAATAGGTTCGTCGTGGTTTTCATGTTCCCAAGGGTTAAACCAAATTGAGTGGATATGTTCAATATTCTTATGGTCTTCATATCCTTTTATAACTTCTCCAAAATTATCCTCTTCTTCTTTGTCTTTCAGAGGTTTAGGTTGAAAGGGAAGCCAGTCTTTCTGAACTTTTCCGCCGAGGCTTGCCATTAAATATTTCATCAGGCTGGTCTTGCCGCTTCCCCATCGGCCCGAGATTCCTATGACAAACGGCGTTTCGCAGTTGATTATCATGTCCCTGATTTTATTGGCCTGCTCTAAATAACCAAGGTCCTCGATTTCTACCGTATATTCATCGCTGAAATAATTATTCATAATCAAACTACTTACCAAAATGCCCACAGAGGCGTATGAATGCCGCAACTACACCGGCCTGTGCCACGAGCATCGCGCCCACCTCACCTAATGTGCCCTTGAGTACGTTGTATAACTCTATTGTCCCTGTCATGACCTTATTATACCAGAATAACTCCAAAACAATACACTGTGATAAGCTCCTTTCGGTTCATACAGCAATTTCTTTACCTTG
>JADFXO010000156.1 GCA_015233485.1 Nitrospirota bacterium | reverse complement strand
TTGGTTTGAGTGAATGTACTTGTACATAAATTGGGGTTTCCCGCAGCTGCATGGCGGCCCCTCGCTCCCCCATTCAGGGACAGGCATTGTAATGCCCAGCTCCTCCTCCATCTCACGAAATACCGCCGCTTCTACTGCCTCCCCTAAGTCCACATGCCCGCCCACCGAGGTGTCCCACACCCCGGGGGCTACGTCCTTTCTCATCGAACGCTTTTGCAGCAGGAGTTTTCCCTCTACATTAAATACGAATATGTGTACAACCCGATGCAGCAATTTATTGTTGCCATGTGCTTCGCAGCGCCTGGCCTGCCCGATTACCTGCCCATCGGGTGTGACTATATCAAGCAATTCGCCACCGTCAATGCCCTCGGTCATACCAGCAACCTTCGTCATCCCAGTAACCTTCTTAGTATCTCGTTGACAGCCTTTGGGTTGGCCTTTCCCTTCGTTTTCTTCATTACTTCGCCTACGAAAAATCCCGTCAGTTTTGTCTCACCGGCCTTGTATCTTGCCGTCTCGTTAGGATTTTCGGTTATGACGACCTCTACGGTTTTTTCGAGTTCTCCTACGTCTGAAATCTGCACAAGCCCTTTTTCTTTTACCACTTCCTCTGCCGTCTTGCCGGTGTTGAACATGTCCTCAAAGACGGTTTTTGCAGTCTTCAGGTTAATCGTGCCGTCTGATACCAGTTTTATCAGGCCGTTGAGGTGAGCAGGTCTAAGCACAGATGCCTCAATAGCTATGCCTTTTTCGTTTAACAGTCTCATCAGCTCACCCATCATCCAATTGCTTACGTCTTTGGGGTTGGCGCCAAGGCTTACCGTCTCTTCAAACCATGCGGCAGTATGCCTTTCGGCTGCCAGCAAGTCGGCATCGTACGCGGGCAGTTTATATTCGCTGATAAACCTTTGTATCTTCTCATCGGGAAGCTCTGGGATTTGTTTTCTTATCCGTTCAATCATGTCCTTATCTGCTATCAGCGGCACGAGGTCTGGCTCAGGAAAATATCTGTAGTCGTGCGCCTCTTCCTTTGAGCGCATGGACTCTGTAATGCCGGCCGTCGTGTTCCAGAGCCTCGTCTCCTGGATAATGCGTCCGCCCTCGTTAAGTACGCGTGTCTGCCTTTGAATTTCATACTCCAGCGCCTTTTCTATGAATTTGAACGAGTTTATATTCTTTATCTCTGTCTTTACGCCAAGCTCCTTCACGCCCTGCGGCCTTAGTGATACGTTGGCGTCGCAACGCAGCGATCCCTCGTCCATGTTCCCGTCGCACACGTCAAGGTATCTTAGAACCGTCCTTATTTTACGCACATAGGCCGCCGCCTCTTTCGGCGTTTTTATGTCCGGTTCGGACACTATTTCCATCAGCGGCACTCCGGCGCGGTTTAAATCGACATAACTAAAGCTGCCCGCCCCTTCGTGGATGTTTTTACCCGCGTCCTCTTCCATGTGAATCCTTGTCAGGTTTATGCGCCGCTCGGCCCCGTCCACATTCAGCATAACAAAACCCCCCTCGCAGATAGGCAGCTCATACTGGCTTATCTGATAACCCTTGGGGAGATCGGGATAGAAATAATTCTTGCGGGCAAATCTGCTAAACGGCGATATTTTGCATCCCAACGCAACCCCCGTCTTTATCGTAAACTCAAGTGCGAGCTTATTTATCACCGGCAGCACGCCGGGCATACCTATGCACACGGGGCAGGTCTGCGTATTGGGCTCTTCGCCGAATGTTGTCGGGCAGCCGCAGAACATCTTGGAACTTGTCTTCATCTGGGCGTGAATCTCCAGCCCTATGACCGTTTCATACGTTTCATAATCGGAGCCAGTTTTCATATGGACGGCCTCCTTTTATACCAACCGGCGGCGCGTTCATACGCGTGTGCGGCCTTTAAAATTGTCGCCTCGCCGAAATGTCTCCCTATGAGTTGAAACCCTACTGGCAGACCTCCTGAGTCAAAACCGCAGGGGATGGATATTGCCGGTGCTCCGGCAAGGTTTACGGATATAGTGAAAATATCGCTTAGGTACATCTGGAGCGGGTCATCGGCCTTTTCGCCAATCTTAAATGCCGTCGTCGGCGATGTAGGCGTTGCAATGACATCAACATATTTAAAAACCTCGTCAAAATCCCTCTTAATAAGTGTGCGCACCTGCTGGGCCTTCTTATAGTATGCGTCGTAGTAGCCGGAGGAAAGGGCGTATGTCCCGAGCATTATCCTCCTTTTGACCTCCTGCCCGAATCCCTTAGCGCGCGTCTCCATGTACGTGCCGATAAGGTCGCTTCCCGCGGCCCTCATACCGTACTTTACGCCGTCGTACCGTGCCAGATTGGAGCTTGCCTCACTTGTGGCGATGATATAATAAGCGGCTACGGCGTAGGCAGTATGGGGCAGTTTTATAGAGACAACCTCGGCGCCGAGCCTCTTCATCTCCTCTATAGCCGCCCTTACGGCGGCCTCTACCTCTCTGTCCATGCCATCTATGAAATACTCCTCTGGTATGCCTACCTTAAGGCCATGTAAATTAAGGCTATTTAAATCTCCAGACAGAGACGCCGTGTAATCGGGGATGGCGTCATGCACTGACGTGGAATCTCTATTATCGCCGCCGGCTATCGCGTTTAACACGATGGCAGCGTCTTCTACCGTTTTAGTAATCGGGCCAATCTGGTCAAGCGACGAGGCAAAGGCCACAAGGCCGAACCTTGATACGAGGCCGTATGTGGGCTTAAGCCCTACGACGCCGCAAAATGACGCGGGCTGGCGGATTGACCCTCCGGTGTCCGAACCAATGGCGGCGATGCACATATCGGCCGCCACTGCTGCCGCAGAGCCGCCGCTGCTGCCGCCGGGGGCACGGCTGATGTCCCATGGGTTTTTCGTCGTAAAAAACCCGGAGTTCTCTGTTGATGAGCCCATGGCAAACTCATCAAGGTTGGTCTTTCCGGTGAGGCAATATCCGGCCTCCTGAAGTTTATTCGTTACGGTGCTTTCGTATGGCGGAATGAAATTCTCAAGTATCTTAGAAGCACACGTCGTACGCACACCCTTAACACACATATTGTCTTTAACGGCCATCGGGATACCGTAGAGGGGATTATTGCCGCGGCTGCCTGCCGATAATCGCCCGGCTTGCTCCATTGCAATATCTTTTGTTACGGTTATGTATGCGCCGACACGGCTGTCAAGCGCCCCTATCCGGCCAATAACCGACTCTGTGAGGGCCAAAGGGGCCAGTTCATTTTTTGAAATAAGCCCTGCCGCTTCTGCTATTGTAAGTCTGAAGAGTTCCAAATAAAAATACCTCCCGTGTTTCCTTACCCGTGGCGCAAGCGCTACGGAGTACCGAAGCCGCCAACAGGCGGCAGCCCAAATTCAACAGCTAAAACATGTACGTGATTACGGGGTGAAGGGGGATTATCCCCCTTCGTCTTTAATCCTTAGACTTCTTTACTAAAACACCTTGACCTGATTTTTGCCTGATTTTTTTGCCGTGTGAAGGGCGCGGCCGGCCTCGGAAATCAACCATTGAATGGTCTTAGACTTACCCGGGATCGTTCCCGCAATCCCAATGCTTACAGTCGTAGTCTTTGACTGGGCGAACCTGATGTTCAGACCGCATACGTTTGTGCGCATCGTCTCGCCAATAATAGCCGCCCCGTCCAATGTCGTATTAGGAAGGATGCTGACAAATTCCTCACCGCCGTAGCGCGCAATAAAATCTCCCGGGCGCCTCAGGGCGTCGCTTAATGCCCCTGCCACCAGCCTGAGACACTCATCGCCTGCGGGATGTCCATCCGTGTCATTAAACTGCTTAAAATAGTCTATATCCACTATTATCACCGATATAAAACTATGCTCTCTGAAGGCCTTCTTCCATTCCTGGCCGGAATACTCATCAAAATATCTCCTGTTAGCCACCCCCGTAAGTCCGTCTATGTAAGACAGATTGGTGAGGATTCGGTTGGCCTCCTTAAGCTGGCGTGCCAATGTCTCAAGTTCTCTTTCACTGGCCTTACGCCTGTCCATCTCCTGTTTCAGACCCAGCGCCGACCCTATGCGGGCGCACAGCTCCAGCATCTTTACCGGTTTTACAATGTAGTCAATTGCCCCCGCCTTAAAGGCGTCTTCAAGCGATATATCACTTGTGCCGGCCGTTAACATGATTATGGGTATATCCTTATACCATAGGTCAGACTTTAGCTTTTGGCACGCCCTGATACCATCAAGACCCGGCAGGTCTATATCCATAAGTATAAGCTCAATATCTTTGTTTACGGTGCCGCCTTTTTTACTCAGACCTATAATGTCAATTGCCTCTTCGGCAGAACCCGCAAGCAGTACATTGTTATACCCCATTTTTTCTAAGAACCGATTCAGAAGCAACGAAGTATCTTCTGAATCTTCGACTATCAATATCGACACCGCCCCCCCTAATCGTAAACCATTTCCAGCCTGTCAAGATAATCGCCGAGCGCGGCGATGTGCCTTCTTATTTCCTCGTAGTTTTTTTCTTTCGCGCCGCGTTCAATGGCCGTCCCAGTATTAGTAATGAAATCAAATCCATAACCACCGCCAGAGCCTTTTAACTGATGTCCAATCGCACGAATCGCCTCAAGTTCCCCGGAATCGAGGGCAGCGCTCACCTTTTCAATGTCGCTGCGCCTGTTAATAAGATAGCCCGGGATCAGGCCGGAAAGCTCACTGTCAATAGTGACAATTATCTTTTCTGTTTCCTCTGCCATCGTGCCTCCCCTGATAGTTACCGCGCCACACCAACAGGACTAGGCCTTAGATTTATCCACGAGCTTACCTTTTTTCAGCCACGGCATCATGGCCCTGAGTTTGCCGCCGACTTCCTCTATCTGATGTGACTCACCCTTTCGCGTCAGGGCATTGAATACGGGTTTGTTGGCACGGCACTCTAAAATCCACTCACGGGCAAAAACCCCTGATTGGATTTCCGTGAGAATTCTCCTCATTTCTTTCTTTGTTTCTTCGGTAATAATCCTTGGCCCGCGTGTGATGTCGCCGTACTGGGCGGTGTTGCTTATGGAGTAGCGCATATTGGCAATGCCGCCTTCATATATCAGGTCGACGATGAGTTTAACCTCGTGCAGACACTCAAAATATGCCATCTCAGGGGCATAGCCGGCCTCGGTCAGGGTCTCAAACCCGGCCTGAATCAGCGCGGTAAGGCCGCCGCACAAGACTGCCTGCTCTCCGAAGAGGTCTGTCTCGGTCTCCTCTCTGAAGTCAGTCTCGATGATACCCGCCCTACCACCGCCGATTGCGCTGGCATATGCCAGCGCCACATCCTTCGCATCTCCGGACGGGTTCTGATGTACAGCGATGAGGCACGGCACACCGCCACCCTTTACGTATTCGCTCCTGACAAGATGTCCGGGGCCTTTGGGGGCTGCCATGAACACGTTTACATCCGCCCTCGGCACTATCTGCCCGAAGTGAATATTAAAACCGTGGGCAAAGGCTACATATGCGGATTTCTTTACGTGTGGGGCTATCTCGTTATTGTAGATATCGGCCTGATACTCGTCGGGCAGGAGGATCATTATCACGTCGGCGATTTTTGCCGCCTCAGACGGCAGCATGACCTTAAAGCCCGCCTCTTCGGCCTTATTCCAACTTCCGCCCTTTCGAATCCCTATGGCCACATCCATGCCGCTTTCCTTTAAATTACTCGCGTGGGCGTGGCCCTGGCTGCCATAGCCCATGATGACTATCTTCTTTCCCTTCAATACGTCTAATTTTGCGTCCTTGTCGTAGTAAATCCTGATCATAGAAAAAAAACCTCCGTCGTTAGCTGCCTTCTCAGGCGTTTATTATATTTATGAAGCGCTCCAAAGAGGCGCCGTCGTTTACGCCGTATATTGCCACATTTGAATCAATGCGTTTTATCAGGCCGCTAAGGACGGTGCCCGGCCCGACTTCGACAAACACCTCCACATCCATACCGGCTATCGTCCTTATCGAATCCTCCCAGAGCAGGGGGCTGTTGAGCTGCCTGACGAGCGAGGATTTTATCTTCTCTACCGTACCCATCACAATGGCGTCGGCGTTATTGACAACAGGGATTTCAGGCTTATTAAATGAAATGGTCTCCATATATGCGCCAAGTTTCTCTGAGGCGCTCATCATCAGTGTACAGTGGGACGGCACACTTACCGCAAGGGCAACCGCACGCCTTGCGCCTTCTTGCTTAGCAATCCTTATGGCCTCCTCTACGGCCGGCCTCTCACCCGCTATCACTATCTGCTGCGGACAGTTATAGTTTGCCGGTGAGACATAGCCCAACGTGGAGTTCGCACAAATCCTGTCAACTACCTCTCTGTGTAATCCGATTATGGCGGCCATCAGGCCCTGCCCTTGGGGGACTGCATCCTGCATAAAATGTCCCCTTTTTTCGGTAAGCACAACGGCATCCTTTAATTGCAGCACGCCGGCCGCCACCAAGGCGGAGTATTCGCCGAGGCTATGCCCTGCCACTACATCCGGTTTTATGCCATTATGCCGCAGCGCCGTAAATGCGGCTATGCTCGTAGTTAAAATACACGGCTGTGTGCGAAAGGTCTTATTAAGCTCCTCTTTCGGGCCGTTAAAACAGAGGGCGGATATGTCGTAACCAAGGGCGTCTGAGGCCTCTTTATAAACCGCCCTTACCTCGTCGTACTTTTCATAGAACTCCAGCCCCATACCTACGGACTGGGAACCCTGTCCGGGAAAAACAAACGCGGTTCTCTTCATACGCCTCTGTCCCTTTTTATCTTTTTTATCGCTAACGGGATGATTTTATAGATGTCGCCTACGATGCCGTAGTTGGCTATATTAAATATCGGAGCCTCAGGGTTTTTGTTTACCGCGATAATTATATCCGACGACTGCATTCCCACCATGTGCTGCACAGCCCCCGATATTCCACATGCTATATAAATCTTAGGGCAGACTGTTTTGCCTGTTTGGCCGACCTGGTGGCCGTACTGAATCCACCCCTCATCAACCGCCGCCCTCGACGCCCCAAGTGTGCCGTTGAGCAGATCGGCAAGTTCTCTGAGCATCTCAAATCCCTTCGCATTCCCAAGCCCACGGCCCCCTGATACAATCACCTCGGCGTCCTGCAGGCTTATATTACAGTACGAATCCTCTTTTACCACATCCACGACCTTTGTGCGCGACTGTTTATGCGGTTTTTCTATCCTGATAATCTCCCCTTTTCTGGCGGAGTCATAGGAGCCTTTTTTCATTACCTTCGGGCGTACTGTGGCCATCTGCGGCCTTGTGTCCGGGCACATGATAGTCGCCATGATATTCCCACCGAAGGCCGGCCTGATGGCAAGGAGGTTGCGCGTCCCTTCTTCTATTTCCAGAGACGTGCAGTCTGCCGTCAGCCCCGCGTGAAGGCGTGCCGCCACGCGAGGGAAAAATGACCGTCCCACCGCGGTTGCCCCGGCTAGGACTATCTCCGGCTTGCGCTCAATTATTATCTTTGACAGCAGCTCCGCATAGGGTTCGTCGTTAAATCTCGTGAGCGCACCGTCATCACATAAGAAGACCGTATCCGCCCCCCATTTTATGAGTTCCTCCGCCTCCGCTTCCACAGCGCCAAAGAGCGCCGCACTCAGTGGAACTGAAAGCGTATCTGCAAGCCTCCTGCCCACAGAAAGAAGCTCAAACGCCACATGGGCGATATGCCCGTCCCTCTGTTCCGCAAACACGAGCACACCCTTGTAGGAGGACAAATCTCCCTGCTTAATATCCTTAATATCCTTAATATTTGGGGAAGAGTCATTGAATTCCTTAATTGCCCCCTCCGGACACGCGCTCATACACGCGCGGCAGAGCTGGCAGTACTCATTTATAAAGGCTTTTTCCCCTTCAGACATCGCTATCGCGTCGTACGGGCACGAGGAAACACATGTCTGGCATCCCGTGCATAGCTCCCTGTCCACCTTAATCTGCATGGTTACTCCTTATGATGCGCACCATTATTAAATACATTTAACTGCCTTTAATATAGAAATCAGCTCATCGGTTTGTTCTTCCGGTGAGCCGCCGATGACAATCCTGTCTTTTTTCACCTCTGGCGCGAAGATATTTTTTACCCGTGTCGGAGAGCCTTTCAGGCCGAGATTGTTCTCGTCCAGAGAGAGTTCTTTGTGGGTCAACTTTTTGATTTCGAGTTTCTTTGCCCGCATCTTTCCCTTTAATGAAGGCATCCTCGGTTGATTTAACTCCTTAACTACCGTCAGCAAGACCGGAAGCGGCGCTTCCACTACGTCGTAGCCCTCGTCCATCAGTCTTCTCACCGTTATGGAATCATCAGATATGGATGTTATGCTGCTGACGTATGAGATATGTGGAATGTCCATAAATTCAGCGATAGCCGGCCCTACTTGCGCGGTATCGCCGTCAATGGCCTGTTTGCCGCATAGCACTATGTCGGTGCCAATAAATCTTATCGCCGCCGCCAACGTATGCGCGGTTGCCCATGTGTCTGACCCGGCAAAAACCCTGTCGCTTAATAATACCGCATCGTCGGCGCCCATCGCAACGGTTTCTTTCAACGCAACTTCGGCCTGTGGCGGCCCCATTGTCAGCACCGTCACCTCCGCGCCCAGCGAATCCTTAATCGAAAGGGCCGCCTCTACGGCGTGCAGGTCATAGGGGTTTATTATGCTTGGCACACCGTCCCGTATCAACGTGTTTGTCTCCGGGTTTATCCTCACCTCGGCGGTGTCGGGTACCTGCTTT
>JADFXO010000155.1 GCA_015233485.1 Nitrospirota bacterium | reverse complement strand
TGTTTATGGGTTTAGCCGACCAGATGTCATCGGCATACTCTTTTATTGTCCGGTCACTTGAGAAAAACCCTATGTTTGCCACATTTAGTATGGACATTTTCGTCCATCTGGCCTCGTCCTTATAAGCTTCGGCAACACGCTCCTGACATTTGGCGTATGACTCAAAATCTGCCATCAACAGATATTGGTCTCCATTGTTCAGCAGGGACTCTATAATAGGTTTGAAGAGGTTTGCGTCGCCTCCTGAGAAATAACCATCAGCAATCATATCGACTGCCTGTTTCAGCTCAGCGTTTCTTTCGTAGTATTCACGGGGATTATAGCCGCTCTGTTTGAGTTGTGCCACCTTATCTGCGGTCAGGCCGAAGATAAAAATATTGTCCGCCCCGATGTTTTCTTCCAGCTCTATATTAGCGCCGTCGAGCGTTCCTATGGTGAGCGCGCCATTCAGGGCAAACTTCATGTTGCCGGTGCCGGAGGCCTCAGTGCCCGCCGTTGAAATCTGTTCTGATAGTTCGGCAGCCGGAAGGATTTGCTCTGAGAGCGAGACCGAATAGTTTTCCATAAAAACCAACATCAGCGAGTGCTTGGCCTCGGGGTCGTTGTTCACCACATCTGCGATGGAAGTGATGAGTTTGATTATGAGTTTTGCCATGAAATACCCTGGAGCGGCCTTGCCTCCGAATATCACCGTCCTCGGTACGATGCTAGCGGCGCCGCTTCCGCTTTTGAAGGCGGCCTTTATCCTGTTATAGAGCACCACGGCGTGAATGGCATTAAGAAGTTGCCTTTTGTATTCGTGCAACCGCTTGAAATGGCAGTCAAATATGGAATCTATGTTTAGCGATATCCCCTTTCTTTCACTGAGACAATGTGCCAGCAACCGTTTATTTTCCTGCTTGATGATGTGCCATCTCTTCTGGAAATCACTATTGCCGGCAAGCGGTATGAGTTTTTTCAGTTCGTAAAGGTCTCTCACCCAGGCATCGCCTATCTGTTCGGTTATCAGTTCGGACAAGGCGGGGTTGCAGAGCCTGAGCCACCTGCGCTGAGTGATGCCGTTTGTCTTGTTGTTGAATTTTTTTGGCCAGTAGTCGTAGAAATCCTTAAATAAATCTTTTTTGATTATTTCTGAGTGCAGGGCGCTGACGCCGTTAACCGAGCGGCTGCCCACGATAGAAAGATTCGCCATGCGCACCTTCTTCTCATCTCCTTCCTCAATAATAGACATGCGGCTTAATTTGCCCGTATCACCAGGGAATCTTTCGCCGACGCCTTTGAGGAACCGGTAGTTGATTTCATATATAATCTCCAAATGCCGCGGCAGTACGCGTTCAAAGAGCGGGACAGACCACCTTTCGAGGGCCTCTGGCAGTATCGTATGGTTGGTGTAGCCAAAGGTCTCAGTGGTTATCCTCCATGCGGTGTCCCAATCCAACTCCTCTATGTCTATAAATATTCTCATCAGCTCGGCAATGGCGATGGACGGGTGTGTGTCGTTCAATTGAATGGCCGCCTTATTGGGAAAATCCAGATAATGTATGGGCAGCGGCCTGTTTTTCTTAAAACGGCGCAAGATGTCCTGAAGCGTGGCCGAGACGAAAAAATACTCCTGCTTCAGACGCAGCTCCTTCCCCTCAAACACATTGTCGTTGGGGTAGAGTACCTTTGAAATAGTCTCCGTAAGCACCTTGTCCGCTACTGCCCTTTCATAGTCGCCATGTTGGAAATAGCCGAGGTCAAAATCGCGGGTGGATTTTGCCCCCCAAAGGCGCATTGTGTTGACCGTATTATTACTATTATTATTATGATAGCCGGGGATGGGTGTGTCATACCCCAGCGCTACAACATCTTGCGTATCTACCCAGCTGCATATTAAATTCCCCGTCATGTCCGTACATTTATTTACTTTTCCATAGAATTTCACGATAAAAAGATATTCCGGCCTCTCAATTTCCCACGGGTTGCCGTATCGAAGCCAGTTATCAGGGGTCTCCATCTGGTAACCGTTACGTATCTTTTGAAAGAAAATGCCATACTCATAGCGGATTCCATATCCATAGGACGGGATTCCAAGCGTTGCGAGTGAGTCCAGAAAACACGCGGCAAGCCTTCCCAGCCCGCCGTTACCCAGACCCGGGTCCCATTCAAGCTCTCTGAGCTCCTCAAGTTCGAGACCTATATCCTGTAGTTCCTTTTGCACCTCTTCATATATACCTAAGTTTATGAGGACATTGCCCAGTGACCTGCCGATTAAAAACTCCAGAGAAAGATAATAAACCCTCTTTACGTCCTCGTTGTAGTAAGTCTGCTGGGTCTTTATCCATTTCTCGACGAGTCTGTCCCGTACTGCAAGGGCAAGGCTCTTATATTTGTCCCTCTTAGTGGCCGTATATTCGTCCTTTGCCAGCGTATACTTCAGGTGGCGCAGAAACGAGGCACTGACTGACTCTCCCTCACTGGTGGTTGACACTTTTTTTACCGGTTTATCTTCCTTACGCTCTGCCATAATGAAGCCATTATAAACGCTGAAAACATGATTTGTCAACCGTATTATTAACTGTCAGGGGATAACCCGGTACTCCCAAGGAATGAATGTTCACAAAATTTAATCAATTCTTAATAATATTGTAACATTCTATAATGTTATCATACCTCTGCTTGACAAAGCAAATATACTATGATAAAATTCCGGGGTTGAGGGTGTTGATACAAAATAGTAAGACAGCCTTAAAAAAAAGACGAGAATAAGGAGGTGGTTTTTCTATATGGACGGAGACCCCGGCGGTCACTGTAGAAGTAACACACTATTGATAGTGCGTTTGTCCGTGTCAGGATGGGGTTGTCCATTATGTACCACGGTTACTTCCCCCTTCTGATAAACGGCACTCCTGCTTCATTCCTATTCCGGATAAAGCATCTTTAACGCACTATCGAATATGAACAGCAACGGCAACGGCAATGCTGTGCTTTGCCGGCAAAAAGATGCGGAGGAGTGTATCATGAAAAGTATTTCAACAATCACCCTGATTGGACAAAGAATTGCGTTTTGTTTTGTAATTTCCATAGCGGTTTGTTTGTGCTCCGCCCCGGCAAGCGTTATCTCCATGAGGTTGCGTGTTTCATCCTGACGCAAAGAATAGAATGACAATGGAGGACTTATAATGAACATATTTACGCGGTTGTACTACCAGTATCGCAAGATTATTAAGGCGATAAAACTATTTCTTATTATTTCAGGGCCGGGGATTATTGTCATGATTGCGGACAACGACGCGGGCGGCATTACTACATACGCGGCAACGGGGGCAAAGTACGGCTATAATCTTATATGGGTTATCGTAATACTCATCCCCATCTGCTATTACGTGCAGGAGATGACAGTACGGCTGGGGGCGGTAACAAAGCGGGGCCACGCGGAGGCGATTTTCGAGGGATTCGGTGCCTTCTGGGGATGGTTTTCTCTGCTTGACCTTCTGGTTGTAAACTGGATGACGATGGTGACTGAGTTTATCGGCATGACGTCAGCCCTTAAAATATTCGGCGTATCGCCCTATCTGACGGTCATAGTGATGTGCGTCGTAATGGTGGGCATGGTACTTAGCGGCAGTTACTGGACGTGGGAGAAAATTACCCTGGTCTTTTGTGGGCTAAACCTGATTTATATACCAGGTGCGTTTTTTATTAACCCATCTGTCAGGGATATACTTAGCAACGGGCTGGTTCCCAACTTTCCGGGAGGTTTTAATAACGACTTGTTCTTTTTCCTTATGGCGAATGTCGGCACTACGATAGCCCCGTGGATGCTCTTTTTCCAGCAGAGCGCCGTCGTTGATAAGGCCATGAAGGAAAAAGACATTCCCTGGGGCAAGCTTGACACATTTATGGGGTCGATGTTTACTGGGGTGGTGGCCGTATTTATCATTATAGTCACCGGCACAGTACTAAAAGGGGTGGCTGTTGACGACGCGGCACAGGCGTCTATTATGTTGATGAAGACCAATAAGCATGTTGGCACTTTAATGGCGATTGGCCTGTTTGACGCCGGTTTCCTTGGCGCGGTTTGCATCTCGCTTGCCAGTTCATGGGCATTTGGGGAGGTCTTTGGCTGGGCACACTCACTAAACTATAAGATAAAAGAGGCCCCATGGTTTTACGCGTTCTTCTTTTTACTTGTGGCCTCGGCGGGGCTTGTCGTACTGATTCCAAAGGCGCCGCTTGTGCTTATTACCCTGTTTGTACAGGTCATAGCGGTAACTTTGTTGCCGGCCGCGCTGGTCTTTCTGATTCTCCTGTTGAACAACAAAAAGACGATGGGGGAATATACAAATACTGTAACGCAGAACATAGTCACTGTGGGGATAGTGGTGGTTATAATCGTTATATCAAGTATCTATGGAATAAGCACCCTGTTTCCCAATATACTAAAATAGTGAAGGAGGCCAAGGAGGCCAAGGAGGATAGTTATGATAAGGAGTTTTCTCAAGAATAATTACGCGAAGGTTCGTGAGATAAACAGGAAATACAAGACCCCTAACGTGGAGATGTCCCCATGGGTAAAGTTCTCGCTGCTGCTATTGCGGCTTTATCTTATTTTTCTCGTGGTATTGCTGGGATATAAATTTTTCACACTGGTCAGGTAAGATAAGCAGATATAATTAAGATAATGGAGGACGGCTGTGAACACTATAATTGACAGAAAGCAGGATCAAGAGATGGGTACTGAGGTGTTCTTTCTGAGCGATCTTATTGGTAAGAAGGTATTTAATGGAGACAAGAAAATTGGAAAACTGATGGATATTGCCATTGTTGAGCAAGAGAAAATCCCCAGAGTTACTCACTTCATCATCCATCGCCCATTTGGCAACAAGGCGCTTCTCGTACCGTGGGAACGGGTGGCGACGGTCAGCTCAGAGAGGATTACCGTCGAACTTGAGAGTCTGAGCCTATATGAAGACGAGCCGCGCGAGGGCCGGGTACTCTTGAATACCCACATTCTTGATAAAAAAGTCCTTGATATGGACGACAACGAGATCAGTATGGTCTATGATATAAAGCTGGCCTTGCGTAACAAAGTACTCTATGTTACAGACGTGGACTTCAGCAGATACGCCTTACTAAAAAGACTTGGCCTCAAACCCATTATGAAATTTCTGTTCGGGGCAGATTTCCTGAAAAAAGAGACCCTGTCATGGGCCTATGTCCAGCCGCTGCCTGAAAATACCGGCATATTCAAGGGTAATGTCAAGCTGAATGTCTTGAAAGATAAACTCCCCGATATTCACCCCGTTGATTTGGCAGACATACTGGAGGAGCTGAACTCGGAACAGCGTCTTGCCATATTTAATGAACTTGAGACAGAGCACGCCTCTGATACGCTGGAGGAAATTGAGCCGCGCGTTCAGAGAGAGCTTATCTGCTGCATCAGGAAGGAGAGAGCCGCCGAATTGATTAACGATATGACTCCGGCGCAGGCAGCCGACATACTTGCCATTTTGCCGGCGGCGGAGGCGGAAGAGATTATGCAACTAATGGATAAGGAAAACGCCTATAAGGTTCAATTCCTGCTTGATAAGCATGAAGGGGAGCTTATCCATTTCGCTACGTCGCATTTTATAAAACTTCCCCCGCGTACGCAGGTAAGCCAGTTGCTGCTGCAGTATCGTGAAATTGCGAAAGACAAGGATGTAATAATGTACATATACGTAGTTGACGAAAAAGATACGCTGCTCGGGGTGGTTGACCTTAAGGAGGCGTTACAGGCAAGCGTGGAGGAGAGACTTGAGGGCATTATGACGACAAATGTCATCGTCTTAAAGCCGGAAAATACACTTATAGAGGCAGCCGAGATGTTTTCGAGGTACAGTTTCAGGGCCATTCCCGTTACCAATGAGCAGGATGTTATTCTTGGGGTGGTTCTCTATCGGGACGTAATGAATTTAAAACACAGATTTGTGTAGACTGCTTTTTACAACTGAAGGTAAATCCACAGGATTTTTGAGGCGTTATATTATGCCGCCTATCTAATGAAATCTGATAATTGATTTCCTCTATGCTGTTGAGTTATAATCAAATCATGCCTACGACATTACCGATAGAGATATACGACCTGCTTGAAAAGAAGGTTGGCAAGGAAGAGGCCCGTGAGGTTGGGAAGATTCTAACGGCCTCATTTAACGCTATCGAAAAAAAGGCAGAGGCTGTTGTTATCCAAAAGAAAGCGGAGATAAAAGAAGAGTTAACGAAAGAACTGGCCACTAAAGAAGACTTAGCCAAGTTGGAAGGTAGGCTGAACGAGAGGATTACCTCCCTTGAAGGTAGGCTGAACGAGAGGATTACCTCCCTTGAAGGTAGGCTGAACGAGAGGATTACCTCCCTTGAAGGTAAGATCAACGAAAGGTTTACTGCCGCGGACTGGAAAATGAGGGTATATTTTCTAATCCTTATTTTCGTCATTCTTTTAACCAACCCGAGGTCCCTCGACCTCATTGCCAAAGTACTTGGCCTCTTAAGATAGCATCTCCATCCCCCATATGGGTGCTATAAAGGGGGCAGGCTGTTTTTTTTTCTATTAACACTATTTGACACATGTAATAGCAAAATAGAAATGTCCTATTGCAGCAAAGTAGAAATGTCCTAAAAAGCGAGGCGTTTTGTACCATAGAAGGAAAGAGGGTACAAATGTATAATACTCCCCAAAAACTGGACACCACATAATGAGTGTTGTGGGGCATGAGGGTAATATCTGTTACACTCAAAAAAAGTTTGCACTCTGCCGGCAAACCCAGGCGATGAGCTAAAAAGAACTAACGAGATTAAGATAGGCATTCCACTACTTGATGCCATAAATGTTAAGGGTAAAGAGGCGACTGCCAATGCCTTGCTGACCCAGCGTGAACTGGCTAAGTACATCGTAGAGGCGTATTGCCTCATGTAAAAATCCATATGAAAGAGAGTCGTTGCCTCACGACAAAATCTATACGAAAGCATTGGTATTATCGCCATAGTTTTTGTTTTTAGTCAATGGTTGTTTAGCCGAAGCCTCTTTTAAGTAGACGAGTTCCTGAAGCCTCTCCTGCAGGCGTGTTATATTTCTTTTCAGCTCTGCTGGATTTAGTGAGACATATTAGCATTGGAGCCTATCCTTATTTGCCTGTGGTACGTGCGGCGATAGTAAGACCCTTTGGTTCGGAGATACCACTATCTTCCTGCCGTGCTGCCTCAACAAATAACTCGCGTAGCACCTGTCATACCCGGTAGATTCAACAAATTCATCCAATATTACCCCTTTTTGCCTTTTCATTGCCTTCTGATACCTCTCTGCCGCCGCCTTTGTTACTGTCTGCTTTTCCTTCATCGTTAACCTCATTTGTCCCTCCCAGTTCGATTTTCTGAGAGTTCCTATCGTTATTTTTCGTGTAGTTTTTTAATTGAGGCAACGTTGCTCTTTCCTATAGTTTTTTCGTGAGGCAATTCATGCTATTGATTTATTCGTCCGGAATAATTACAATACCCCGAGTGAAAGCCTTCGGCAGAGTTAAACGCATCCTCATAAATATATTATTGATAACGATACCAGTTCTGGTGTTGCTGTTGGTTGCCATGGAGATTGTCTTCCGGTCTGTCATTCCGGCATCGAAATCCCCCCTCGTTTATTATGACGAGAAGGACAATATCAGCAAGCTGGACAACCGTGAAACCAGTGACGGCCTGTTTACGGCGGGGAATTTGGCACAGCTTCGGGTCAAGTGGCACATAAACGGCGACGGTTTCAGAAGCGATGATGAATATAGCACGGAGCATAAAAAACCCCTGATTGCCGTCATCGGGGATTCATTCGTTGAGGCCCTTCAGGTAAATATGAAAGACACTATGGCCTCCAAACTAAAAGAAAATTTAAGTGGCCAATACGATGTTTATAGTTTTGGCGTAAACGGCGCGTCACTAAGCCAATACCTTCAGATGTCGAGGTATGTCAACAGGCGGTTTAATCCCGATATTCTCGTGTTTAACATCGTTCACAACGATTTTGACGAATCCCTGTGCTCAATGATTCTTATGAGCGGTTTTATGTGTCTTGAGGAAAACGGCGCGGGCTTTACGGAGGCGATTAAGCCTGCTATGGCATCAAGAAATAAGACCATGGTTAAGAAGTTTATTTTTGAGCGCAGCGCCCTCCTGAGATACCTTTGGGTTAATCTGTCCCTTAAGAGGAGCATATCGTCGCTGCCCATATATAATAGGATATTTACCGGGGGGACAGGGAAGTTTTATAACGCTAATGTGGATGTGCAGAGGCTTGCCGGTTTAAAACAAAGGCTTTTTGGCGTTGCCGATTATTTAATGGGCAAGATAAAAGAGGAAAACCCCAATAAGAAGGTCTTTTTCATTATGGATGCCCCGCGTGCCGACATATACGGCGGGACGTTGGACAATAGCAGCGTCATATGGCTTAACCGGCTCTTTATGAAAACCTGTATAGCACATAATTTTCACTGCGTTGACTTAACCGAAGATTTTTACAGGCGCTACAAGGCCACACACGTTCACTATGAATCCCCTTACGACTGGCATTGGAACGAACACGGACACGAATCGGCCGCCGAGGCGTTGTTTAATGAGATGAAAATGGCCGGTGTTAAGGATTACGGGGTGAAGGGGGATAATCCCCCATAAGCGCTCAAATAAGGACTGTTAAATAAAGCGGGATAACACTTCACTTTGTAATTTCCTTTCCCTGTTATTTTCCTTCAATTGATTTCTGATTTTATGCCAATCATC
>JADFXO010000154.1 GCA_015233485.1 Nitrospirota bacterium | reverse complement strand
CGCGAGCTTCGCCTCTTTCGCCGATGAGGCGAAGACAAAATCGAGGCCTCTGCCATCAAATGTAAAATCCCTCAGGGCAGCACTAGTCATCCTGTGGACTTCCTCGTCGTCGTCAACAACCATGACCTTCCAGTTTGATTTACCGGAGGGTTCTTCCGAAGGCGCCTCCACCTTTTCCTTTAAAAAACTCTCGTCGCAAAAAAGATTATCCGAATCGCTCATATTTTTTCACCTGAACATATTATACTATAACACGCTGGGTAATGTAACTGTAAATACCGTTATTTTGCCCACTTCGCTTTCGCATATTATACTGCCTTTGAGTGTTTGGGTAACGATATTAAACGTGATATACAGGCCTAGGCCAGAGCCTCCCTGACCACGCTTTGTCGTAAAAAACGGATCAAATATCTTTTTTATGTTGCCCTCAGGGATTCCCTTGCCATCGTCTTTGTATCTTAACACGACTTCATCCTCTAACGGGACGGCTTCTATCAGGATTGTCCCTTTTTTCCCTTCGTCATAGGCGTGAAGCAGGGAATTCATCAACAGGTTTGTGATTATTTGGGCAAACGCCCCCGGATAGCTGTTCAACTCAAGGCCGTCGTCACAGTTTATCGTGACAACATGTGGCGTTGTCCTTAGCTGAGGTCTTAGGCTCATCACTATATCGTTTAAATATGATTTCAGGTTAAACTGCCTCTTTTCCCAGCTCGTCTGGTCTGCCGAGACCATTTTAAAACTCCTTATCAAATCCCCGGCGCGAAACAGGTTTTTGACGATTAAATCAGAGTCTTCCCTTGCGACGGATATGTACTTTTCGAGGTCTGTCCTGGTTATTTGTTTATCGTAGAACATAGCGGCGATTTTTTTCGTAGCCAGCTCAAGATGAGAGGCCGACGTTACTGCAATCCCTATGGGGGTATTTATCTCATGCGCTACACCGGCTACCAATTGCCCCAGAGACGCCATCTTCTCCGCATGTATCAACATCTCATGGCTTTCTTTAAGCTCTTCGTTGGCATCTATCGCCTTGTTGCAGGCAATAGTCAGTTCGTCGGTTCGCTCCCTTACTATCTCCTCAAGCTGGTCATGATGTTTTTTTAACTCGTCCTCCGTCCTCTTTCGCTCTACAATACCGGCAAGCGTATTGGCTACGGACACAAGGAAGTCCTCCTCCTCATGGGTCCTTGTATGCCCTCTTCTGACATAGAGGTTTATTACGCCCAACACCTGTCCCTTTGACTTTATAGGAATACAATAATGTCCATGGTCACGCATTCCGTCGTATTTTACTTCGTGGTCATCATCTATTGTGGACCTGAATATTATCTTCCCGGTTAAGGCGCATAGTCCGCAGAGGCATTTCCCTAAGGGCAGTAATGAGCAGACACTGTGCAGGTTTAAGGGAAAACCCCTGTGGGCCTTCATAACGAGCACCTCGGGACTGCCTTCTACAAGGAATATGCTGCCCGTATATTTGTTTGACAACCATGACACGTTGCTAATGATATCGAGGGTCTTTTGCAGGTGTTCCTTAAGGGATATTGACTCAAGTGAAAGGTGCAGGATCTTATTTATCACATCTTGTATCAGATAATTGCCCGTCAGGTTTTCGTGAGCCTCTTTACGCAGCGCTATGCCGGCTATTGTGTTTGCCGCGATTTTTAGGAACATTTCCCTCTCAAAAGGGACAGACGGGTCTGTTCGCTCAGTGATACCCTGCCCATCATCACACGAGGCTTGCCCCACATAGACGCCGAGCAGGCCGAGCAGCCTGTCATTTGATTTAATCGGGACACAGTAGTGGCCGCACGGTTGCGCGTTATCGCCGCCGGTGGTCGGCATAAAAACTATATCTCTTGTGCCGGCAGAAGTTCCACACAGGCATTCAGCGGATGGAATCGGCGGGCAGGCGTCTAACTCCTCCATCGTATAATTAACATGAGCGCTAACTCGCAGCATTCTCGTTCGTTTATCGTAAAGATATATGCGTCCCCTGGCGGCAGGTGAAATCCACGGCGCCGATATTATAAGCTTTAAAATTTGCGATAACTGCTCCTGCGTGGAAACCTGCGACAGAGAAGCCCTCAGCATCTGGTTGATAATATTCTGAATACACAGATGGGCATTTGGCATACCCGCCTCTTTTGGCGTTGACTCTTCACAATTTCCCATCGTTATTTTATGTACCCTGAAGTGCTAAGTCCTCTAAGGTTATTTTCTTGAACACTTCTTTGCTTCCAACACGCATTACGGCATCTAAAATCTCAATCCCCGCAATTCGTCCTTCCATATCATAATCGACGGCAATACCCTCAGCCACGTGTTCTGTCGTTACAGTAGTCTCTATAAATCGTATATAAAGGGCATCTACTTCCGAATCATAAGTTATTCTCATGCCTTCACCTCTGTGTTAAAATAATAAGCATAGACAGTTATAACAACTATTTCAGTCTTTTCTTCAATAAATACCGGTTTTACCTGCTTATACGAGTAAAACTTCTTATTCCATTCATTTTGGTAAAGAAACTCTTTACTTGCCTGAATTTTTCCTCTCTTAGCCGGCTCCCACGGCGATGTTCTAATAACCTCAAATACTTCGTCTTCTTCTATGCCTCTATAATGCAGCTGCTCGCTGGCGTGTATCGATAATCTAACCGGTTTCATAGCGAATATATATTATAATCAGAAATTTATATTTTTGTCAGAATTAAATGCCTTTATAAAAATACCGGTAGGGACATAGTTTCCTATGTCAGGGGCGTTGTAAACATTTTTTCTTTGGCGCATAATGGAGGTATGAGTGTGATAGCGATACCTAAGTCATTACGTGAGAAACTGGGCGATGAGGCCACAGGAGACCTTGCTAAAGTTATAAATGAGGCGGATTCGTCATCTCGTAAAGACTTGGCAACTAAGGCAGCCCTTGAAAGCACCAGTCCGAAATGCTCAAGTGGATGTTTCTCTTCCGGGCCGGCCAGCTATTCGCTACGTTCGCCATGTTTAAGGCGTTTCTTAAGTAATCCCGTCTCATCCTCGGCAATCCCCGCAGATTGGACATGTTTGTTTGTGTTTCAAGTAGCAAGATACACGTATCACCGCCCTTATGTTTTTGTCTATGCCACGCAATGCCCCAAGTCTATACAAAAGATGACTTGAGGTATTTTTCTATTAAATCACGGCACTCCCAAAATTTATATAGTGGGAGGCTATAATATCAATAAATATATCTGTCCCTGTGTCCCCTTTCTCCAAAATATGGTAAAATAACTGTGATGAAACAAGAGACCTCTGATGGTGCCCTTACAGGGCGTATTGCCTTTCTGGTTGAGTTAAATACCCTGAAAAACGCGATAATTGCCGAAAAGGACTTCAATGAACAGATAAAAATCCTCTGTACAGGCATACTAAACACGCTTGGCATGTCAAGGGTGTTGTATTATTTTCCCCTCGACGGCAACCGCCTCCATGCCGCTTATGAATTTATCAGGCATGGAAGGAAAATTAAATTCGTCGAAGGCCCGGACGTTCGTTCGTCTTTTAATCCACCGAGGGCCATAACCGAAAGCGAGCGGATGTACTTGGCAAGCCAAAACGGTTACTACATCAAACTCAAGGACAAGATATCCGACCATGAGGACATATTTGTCCTCGTCTGCATTAAGGACAATGAAGGAACCCCTGCGGGATATTTAAAAGTCGAAATAGACACAGAAAATTACCGGTTTACGAAAGACTGCCCAGTGGCTCTGCCGCTGCCCCCTGATACTGAAAACGCCATTATGAAGAGAAACGAACTCTTTGTAAACTGGCAGCGGGAGCTGCTTTCCGATTTGCGTGAGGTAATCGGGGCGATTGTGGAGCTGTCAAATTTTATAACGCTGAGTACGGTAAAAGACCCGTATTGCGAGCTAAACAGGGATCTCTTCGATTCCGGCAAACTGCGGGCCTTTGAGCTGCTTGTGAAGGAATTTAAGGCAGGTGGCCTTACTGAGCGGTTCAATCTCATACCGGATTTGATCAGGCTTCTGGAGGCCGAGTCCATCAGGTTATACTCAAAAAGCTCAAGCGAGATAGTGAAGACCATCGGTGTTTGGAGTAAGGAATCCGCGATTGTCGCCCCCGTATTTAAGTCCTCGTTTCTGGAGGGCAGGAAGATAATAACCGACGGAGATTCCATCTATCAGGCAGACCTCAAGGGCTATGACGTTGTGCTTGATATATTGAGCAATCCCAAGTGCGCAGGGATGAAGGAACTCACCAACCTCACATCGTATATAGTGGTCGCGCTTTATGACACTATGAAAAAAACCATCGGCTTCATGCAGGTGAACTACATATTCAGGGGCGATATGGGGCGCTTTAAGTTCCATAGAAAACTCAAAAAAGACCTTGAGATACTGCAAAGCGTCGCCATATATTTGACGGCCATTCCAGAGAGTGAGGAGTTTACCCATAACCCTGCCCTTGTGCTTGCCGGGCTGAGGAAATTTATTGACTCCCTGCCCGGTGACACTGCAAGCAATGATCAGATTTTCAGCTATATCTCTGACACAATCTCGGCGGCGCCGGAGAAGCTTGACGATGAAACTCTGCCGGAGCTTATCGACAATCTTAAGAAATTCTCATACTTCGTAAGAGACAAGAGAGACGTTATCAACTTCTTCAGAAGCCTCTACAGTATGGTCGAAGAACGCTTCAGGCCGCTCGTAGTCTCTGCCGTCACGATCATGTTTGAGCACTTCAGCATCGAACAGGGAAAATCACTCACTGTGTTTAGAGGGGCGTGCTACGACACCCTGGCCCAGTGGATGAAGGCGGAAATAAAGACGATAATCTCCAACAAACACCAGTTAAACCACTCTACAGACACACTGGAACAGCTCCTGCAGCTTAACTGCATCTTCATATCCAAGTATCGCGGCCAGGACAACGCCCTTGCAAAGTGTAACGAATTCCTTGAGGCCATGAACATAAACGACTTTGACAACACGGACTTCCTCTTCTACCTGTTTACGCTGAACCCTTCAATGCCAGGGCCGTATAAGAAGGAGATATTTAAGAGTTTTCACTATCTCATAGGAAACGCCCTGCTAAGCGGCGAAAGGACTGCCGAAGTCCTCGCCCTTGCCCTGTCAACGGCGGAGTCCTTCCCTGATGACTACCATCTTTTAAGCCAAATACTATCAACGGCCATAATAGCCTTTAACAGGGACGGCGCTGACGCACCAAACGGCGACACCGGCAACCCCATGAATATAGAAGCGCCTCTGCGGTATGTTGAGTTTAAGGATAAATTCGCTGCCCTCTGCCGGGGGGTCTTAGGCGGGACGGACAACTGGCTTGCCGGCTATACGGCCGCCCTGCTGCTTTTGACAATCGGCCGTCCAGAAGATCAAAACTCGATAAACCTCACGAATTTCAAGGCATTTCTCTCAAAAGAAATGCCCTGTAATAAGGCCGCCGTGCTTTCGGCGATTTGTGATTTCCTTCAATCACAGGACTACAACATAGATTTAGCCGAGCTTGACGGCTCAGTCAGGCTGATGCTGCCCCTGTTACAGCCCGGCGACGCGGAGGTCATAAATCTGGCAAAAGAGATAATCATGTTCCTGGGAAGCCATATAATAAAATACCGGAGCCCGGCCAAAAGCGGCAACTTCATAAACATACTCATAAACGAGTTGTCAAACACGGAGGCCCTCTCGGACATCAACTACAAACTCACCATACACGATATCCTCTACACCCTGAAGACAGAAAGAATAGAACACCAGTCTATTTACCAAAAACATGGGGCACACCCGGCAAGCCCCCAGGACTCTTACATATCGGCAGTCTCCTCCACTCTTGGCTTCAATCCCTTTGACGTGGGCGACAAGGGCTGCCACCTCCTTGAAGTCATCGGGCAGTGTTCAATCCCGGTGTTTCTGCTGTTAAAAACCGTAGCCTACGACGATTTCATCAATCACAACGACCTGAAAAAACATATACTCTCAACACTCGGTACGATTGGCTTTGACAGGAAAGAAGGCCTGGAAAGACGCATTATCGAGGCGGGCACCCAAATTGAGGAGCTTATAACTAACGGAACATTCCCCGAGCATATGCAGCTTGAGTTGATAGATAAATTCATAAAGTTTAAAGACCACATAAGCACCTATGAGCATTTCGCCACTATTGGGGCAAGATCAACCGCCAAGGGCGAAGACGGCAGGCTGTATTCATTTGCCGGACAGTTTCTGACCATACTGGATATAAAGACGCCGGAGGAGTTCCTCCGCGCCATAAAACGCATATGGGCGTCCCTCTGGTCACCAAAGGCGCTGTCCTACCGCCATGACATCATGGAGTTTGACCCGTTGGCAAAAGAGCGCTTTAGTTTTGAGAATCTTGGCATGGGCGTGTTGATTCAGGGCGTTGTGGATTCGGCAGTGTCAGGGGTTATAATGACCTCGGAGCACGGCGGCATAGTCGTCTCCGGTTCATACGGCATAGAGGGTGGGACGAGGTCTGAAATAGCGGCGGATAAGTACACCATAGACCTCCATGCCGCAGTAACCGACTCAATAATAGCATCTCAGGAAAAGGCCGTTTACTGGGACAAAGCCATGCAAAAGTTCTTGCTTACCTCCATTGATGACAACACCAAACGACTGTCTCAGAAAGTCTCCGCGAATCAGTTGAAAATACTCTTTGAGATAGTGGATAAACTCAAACATCTGCCAATATTCATGGGCTGCCCTCTGGACATTGAGTATGCCATTACCTTTGACGAAAAGGTATTTGTCACTCAGATAAGGCCAAAAACAGCCGTGTTTAAGGAACCCCTCGCGCGGGCGCATAGCTGCGACTTTAGCGGACTTGGCAGTGCCCTGGAGATACATCTGCAGACCTTTACATTTGGTGCGGCAAGGGCAAATACGGCGGTTCTTGACATAGACATGGACGCCTCGCTTGAGAAAATAGTCCCGGGCGAGATACTCGTTGCCAGACACCTGGACTTGCCAAACCTTGAGGTGTACCTTAAACGAAGGCCTCCGGGGGCTATTATCCTTGAGACGTGTACGCCGTTTGCACATCCCGTACTGGTAGTGTCTGAGATGGAAAAAATGGGCATACACATACCAATTATACAAATACCCGGGGCGCTTGGGGTTTTTAAAAACGGTATGGATACAGGTGTCAACGTGATAAGAGAAAACGTCGTATCTATTTATTCGAAAGACCCGGAGCTGCTTGCGTACATTTCAAATCTGGCAAGCCCCATAGTATATAAACGAAAATTTGATAAGACATTCGACGCGCAGGAAATGAATAATCCTCCAATCGCGCCCGCAATCGCCTATAAGCAGAGGGAGCGGCAGGTTGAGACGCGCGGCCTTGATGCAGTTGTCAGGGAGGTGGGAGAGCTTGAGCTATTTAAGGAGCTTTACACGCTGTCGCTTTACAGGCGCGTTGAAATCGAGAACCTTATTGGGGGCCTTCATGCAGTTGACGACGAAGACATCTATGAATGGTACACCTATATACTTCAGCAGTTTCATGGGCGGCCATTCTCACAATACGACGTCTTTAAAGCCGCAAGAATAACCCCCTCTGTTAAAAAAGAAACGATTGCGGCAATAGAGGAAAAAATCGAAAAGAACACCGCCCTCATCAAACTGCTCGACGATAATTTCCATAAGATAAGGGCTGAAAACTTGTGGCATCCCCGTGAAATCATGTTTCAGATGAATTCCCCTGTCTTTATCGTCGATCCGAAAATAGACAGTGCCGACCCCCGCCACGACCCTGAAAGTGAGAAGTTTAACCCGTGGGAGTTTAAATTCTTCTCAGGGGCGCAGGACCTAATCTTTCACGACCAACTGGGTACGCTGGTTGCGCATAAGGACAAGGCCAAATATATTAGAGGAAGGGTTGCAGGCGCTGGAGCTATCCAGCCGGAGTCCAGTGTTGACCTCGGATTTCTTGACAACACCGGCAGTTTCTACGACACCTTTGAAAAACGAGTTGGCGCCCTCTCGAAACTTGCGGCAATACTGCTAAGGCTGAACTTTCATCCCACCGTATGGGTAGAAATCCTGCCGCGAATGACCGATGATTTCAAGCAAAACGGTATCCCGCAAAGAGTAAGCCTGACGCAGCTGTCCCGTCATTTGTATGGCCCCCCCAGCGTCATGAAACAGGGTCTTTAATAAAATAAGATACTCCCATGAAGACTTGTTTTATCGTTAGAACAAATTTACCGTGCCTCTACAATATTGCGGGATGTGGTTAACAGGAGAGGGAAGGTTTTAAACACCGGCAAATCCAGGCCGGACAGTAACCGGAACGGCTTTTCAGAGATGTAAATCCTTATATTTTAACGAGTTTGATGGTGCCGAAGGGGGGACTCGAACCCCCCTAACCCCGCATGGATAAAGGGTTTAGAGTGTGTCCCAGAACGAAACCGGAACGGGTGTCGTTAATGCCTTCAATATTTCTTCCAATCTTTTTCATCGTCAAAACTTCCATAGGCATAGTATAGCATAACTACAGCGGCTTCTTCCTCTCTGTTGTAAAGCTTTAAACATGCGGGTTGTCAGTCATCTTACTTATGTACTTATTAATAAATTAATCCTAATTCTCTCACCTTTGGAAAATAGGGGTTCAGCCAAGTAGATAGTTTTCATACTCAAATAATGTAACCGTTCACCCAGTAAAGTGTTTGATTTATAAGGATAATTTTTCTGTAGAGATTGGATTGCCAACAACGTTATTTGGTATAACTGCTTGATTTTAAAGACTTTTCTGGTTTTGGGGTGTATTTT
>JADFXO010000153.1 GCA_015233485.1 Nitrospirota bacterium | reverse complement strand
AAGAGTTGTTTTAAATGTAGCGGTTTGAATACACTTCTATAAAATAAGGGAAAATATATGCCCTTCTGGCAGACTTCTTTTTTGAAAAAAAGAAGCAAAAAACTTTTAAACCGCATAGCTATGAATCAAGAAACTAAGCTAAATCCTATGACAGATTTCCCCTAAATATGTAGATCTACCCACAGTTTTGAAGCACTCAAGTGCGGAGCTACAGCGATAGAAATATTTCCAGAGCCTCTTTTTTGTATGAAGCAAATTCGGGTCTTCCAAACAAATTAAAATCCCTGGGTCTCTCAAAGGGAATTTCAAGACTTCCTTTGACTCTTGCTGGTCTTTCACTGAGTATCACCAAATGGTCGCCGAGGTATATTGCATCATCTATATCGTGTGAAATAAAGATGATCGTAACACCGGCCGTATGCCATATTTTTTGAATCGTCTCCATCATAAAAAGACGCGTCTTGTAGTCAAGCGCCGAAAAAGGCTCGTCAAGTATCAGGACCTCAGGATTTACTATAAGCGCCCTAAGAAGGGAAACCATCTGAGCTTGACCGCCTGAAAGAGAATAAATTTTCGCTTTCGGACTGAGCTTAACATCGAATTTATCAAAGATCTCTTCTGTTCGCCGTTTTCTTTCGGCTTTACCAATTCCTCTAAGCTTTAAAGGGAAAGCAATATTTTTCTCAACATTCTTCCAAGGAATTAAACTACCCATGAAGTCCTGAAAAACATAACTTACAAAACTATTATGACTCTCAGAGTTAAGTCTTATTTCGCCTTTGTCAGGCAGACCTACACCTGCCAGTATATTCATCAAAGTCGTCTTTCCGCACCCGTTCGGTCCAAACAGAGTAAAAAATTCGCCTTTTTCGATAGCCAACGAGAGCCCGCTGAGAACAGGGATTGCCTTACCCTCCTCTACAAAAGATTTCTCTATATTACATATTTCAATATGATTCATTTTCCCGCCCAAAAGACAACCTTCTGCTCAAAAAAAACAAACATCTTGTTCAAAAAATATCCTATTATCCCAATAAACAAGATGAGAGCGTAAAGGTCGGAAACAGAATTCGTTGAATAGGAATCAAAGATGCGCTGTCCAATTCCAAGGTTTGTCCCAATAAACATCTCGCTGACGATGACTACAACAAGTGAGAGAGAAAGTGCAACCCTCAGACCCACAAGGGTTCCGGGCAACGCCTCAAAAAAGACAATCATACGGAATACCTGCCAGTTTGAGGCCCCAAAGCTTTTTGCCATTCTGATACGCGTTTTCGTTGCATGTTGAATGCCGTAAGCGCTGTTTAATATAATCACAAATATTACGGCTGAGAAAACCATAGCTATCTTAGAATTGTTTCCAATACCGAATGCAAGAAGGAAAAGAGGGAAGATGGCCGTCACCGGCAAGGACCGGAAGAAATCTAGAAGAAACTCCATGCTTTCGTAGAGACGCTTAGATAGTCCAAACGCTATTCCTATGGGCACGCCTACAAGTGTCCCGAGAGCATAACCTACCGCCCATCTATAGGTAGTGGCTTCTATATCTGGTTTGATGTCGCCGCTATAAATCAAACTCCACAATCTCTTAATTGTAGAAACTGGAGGCGGCAAAAGAAGGGGGCTCGCAAGTTGAAAATACGACAGAACAAACCATAAAACCAGAAGAGCAATGGGACTGACAAACATATGCTTGCGCATTACCAGTTATTGTTCCTATTTGCTATCAATTATTTAAGAATTACTCTTTGGGGAGCTATTTTTTTAAGAAAAGCCGGATTGACAACGTCGTCATAAGATGGAACCGGCCTATCGTCGAAACCTCGCTGCGTCTCCTTGATCCATTTGCCTTCGCTTTTGATTGTCTGAAGCATACCTGGCTCCAGCATTACAGAAACATCATATTCCTTCCAGATCGCTTTTAGGACGTTCTTATCCATGTCCATTTCATGGGCCAAAATCCCAATTGCTTCATCCCGGTGTTTGCGAATAAATTCCTCCCCACGAATTAACGCATTTAAAAATTTCACTATTTCCTGCCCATGCTCTTCAGCATATTTTTTTCTCACTGCAACTATGGCGTATGCCTTATAAGCGTTTGGGTCGACAAACTCCACCGCATTGCTATTCAGTTGCTTCATCACATTGTAGCGAAAAGGCTCCCAAATGCTGCCCGCCGCAATGTCTCCTGTGAGAAGCGAGGCCTGGATCGCCGGAGGCGTCAGGTTCATGAATTTGACATCCTTCTCAAGCCCGTTCTGAGCAAGCAAGCGATATGCAAAAATATGATTTGTCGTCCCGGTCGTAACGGCGACTGTCTTGCCCTTTAAATCCTTGATAGATTGAATTCCTTTATCTTTGCGGGCGACTATGCCATCGTCAAATTTCGTTCCGATGGAACAAATGATTTCAATATCGGAGCCGGGCTGAAACTTTACAAAAGCTATATTTGTGTCCACGATTATGGCAAAATCGATATTCCCGCTAAGGAGGGCATCCATAGCCACTTTCCCAGTCTGGATATTGGAGCTTTCAACATTCAATCCCTCGCTTCTGAAATACCCTTCTTTTTCCGCCACAATAGCGGCCATCGAAATATTCTTAGGCCCGCCCAACTTGACTTGATCGCCGGCCGTTACCACGTTTTGGTAAAAAAAAACGATAAACACTGCTAACAACAAGACAAAATAATACGGTCTGCTATTCATTCGCTTCCTTCTCCTCAGTGTTTTCAATTTCATTCTCCTTTCCATTATCCTTTTTATTTTTCTTCTTAGCGACTGCCTTTTTTCTATTCTTTACCTCTACGTGCACATTAATACTCTTCATAATCTCTAAGGCATTCTGTATTGCCACCTTTGATATTTTTACCATGTCATCTACTGGAAAATCGGGTTTTTTAGATTTATCCTCCATGTAAGTATTCCAATTGTAAAGATCATTTAGCCAACTATGAAAAGCAACTTGTAACTGTATCAAGTTACCACGGCTGATCTGTAAGTTCTCGGCAGGTTTATAAATGAAAAGGGTTGCTATATCTAAAAACCCAATTCCACCAAAAACAAGAAATATATTTTTCCCATAGAAAGAACCGATAACGGAAATAACAATGAGTGAAAGTCCTGTATAAAAAGCAAATATATACATACGCATAGCATGTTTGAAACCTTTATCAATCTGCGCCAAAACAGAGATAAGATTATTTCGTAAATTATTAATAAGACGCTCTATATTCTCTTCTATCGCCATATCGGACATTTTGCTACATATATCTCCTGGGTCGCTCGCTTTGCTTGGAATTGGAATGCCGCTGGTCCTCCCCTTGTTGTTTTACTTCACGTTCCTCTCTGGATGCGTTATTGTTTTGGTTAACTATCGGCATTAGTTCATCCAGAGATTTTAGCGTATCCTTTGGCAAAAGCGCTTTATGCTTGCTTAAAGCGAGTATAAGTTTCTTATGAGTTTCAAAAGTTTTATTGAATGTCTCTTCAATCTTCGCAAAAGGTTTAAATACCTTCATAGAAAAATCCCTTTTTGCGTCTTTGCAGTCCTCGTCCGCCTTGTTAAGTATTGCGTACCAAAACGACAATTTCTGCCTGTCAATGTCCTGATCATGCTTAAGAGAAGCAATCTCAATCTCAAAATCATTAAACATTATGAGTTCAAAATCAAAAAAAGGCGTTATTTCTTCACAACGCTTATAATGTTCATTTTGTAAATAACCTCCACTAAGGGCAGCCTTCCAGCTTCTGGACATATGTTGCATTTGACTCTCAAGTTTATATTTAATTCTCTCAGCCTCTGCCTTGAATTCCTCGATATTTATACTATTCGTACTATCTATTGCATTTGCGAGTATAGTTTCCATGCCACTCCAAAATTTATTAGTGTTCGTCAGCCCAACTCATTTCCAGGCCATGGCTAAAAAGCCGCTCCAGCATATCAAGTTTTTTCAAAGCAACTTCTGTCATATCCTTTATTTTAAATGTATCGAGCAATCTTTCATGTATCTCTCGAAGAGCATCTCCACTACACACATATGCGCTGGGATCTTCCAGGCATGCTATGAATTTATCACTAAGATTAATAATCTTTTGCAACCTTTCCTTAGGAGAAAGAGCTCCCTTGCCCACCCTAAAATTCTTCATACTTTCATCTATAATTTTGTTCATTATTACTAAGGTATGCCATCTTGCTCTCGTCATTTCACAGAGATCCAGTAGCACCGGCACAAAATAAGCCGCTGGGTCATCATCTTGTTTTTTGCACATACATAAAATAGAACGCCGAGACATTGTAACAAAAAGTCTCGCATCCACATTCATGTTGGAGATACCCGAAAGCCTCTCAAGGTGTGCTGACCGAATGTATGCAGGCTCAAGCATAAAATCAGCGCCGGTCACAGAGCGAAACAAAATAGGCGCAATGCTCTCCTCATATTTTCTTATAGCTGTCGATTTTGCCCTCATGGGCGACTCATCGTTACAAAATGTGCCGCAAAAAACATTAACGGCAGGATCCGACACATCCAAGACAGTAACTACCCATGGAGTTTGCGGTTCAGAAGATTCGGTCAAATGTTTATTGCATAATATGCCATATTCTCTTATTTCGTTACTTGTTTTTTCGCCGACTTTCAATTTTTCGTTGACATTAATAAGTAATTGTTCAATAATATGCTGAAACAGCTCGTAAAATGATTTCTTTTGGTCTTCAATCTTGATAAAGCGAGCACTTTGTGGGTCGGCTTCTTTACTTTGAACCAAGCCAAGGATAGCATGTATATCGTTAAGCGATAATAGAGTATCATTCCTTTTTGATACGGTCGTGCTGAGACAACATGTGCTTCCGAGAGGAAAAAAGCGCATTGTCGGTTCGATCATGATATCCAAATCACCTAATGAGGCTTGATACGTTTCTCCCGTTTCGTAACCCATCTCCAGATCAAGATCCAAATAGGGTTTGATTCCTCTTCTGTTTGCAGGTCTTCCCTTATTCTTCCTATAAAGATTCTTAAGTCCTTCTACACTCAAGTTTATGCGTTTTTCATCAAACACTGGAAGAAACGAATAAATGAAGTGAATCGTCGCGCGTGAAAAATAAATTATAATTTCATCTGTGGACAATATACCTCCTTTTGCTCAATAAAATTATTAGGCCGAGGGTGTTACAATCCATCAGTCAATATACTCTGGAGATCGATATACTATATCTCCTGCCAGTATTGTTAAAAGCGTCTCAGTCTCAAGTAAAGTACTCGGCTCCGCCGATATAATATTCTTCGAAAGCACTACAATATCGGCCAATTTTCCCGCATCGAGTGTCCCCTTGTTTTCCTCAAACGATGCAATAGCAGGGTTAACGGTGTATGCCTCAATAGCCTCTTCAACGGTCAATCTTTCCTCGGGAAACCACCCGCCTTCAGGATGACCCTCAAGAGTCTGTCTAGTGACAGCAGCGTAAATACCGAGAAGTGGGTTTAAGGGATACGGATTACTCTCATCAGGTCCGGGATAGTCGGAGCCAAAGCATAACAGTGCCCCGTTTTTTTTCAAGGTACGAAAGGCATATGCGCCTCGGCATCTTTGATCCCCTATTTTCTCTTCCATCCAGCGCATATCTGCAATACAATGGAATGGATTTACCTCTGCCACCAATTTCAACTCCCCAAACTTTTTAAAATCACTAGGGTATACGACCTGTGCATGAATAACTCTGAAACGATGAACAACAATCCGCATATCGTTTATAACATTTTTATAAATATTTAGCAAGACATTATTTGCTTTGTCTCCGATGGCATGAATATGCGGCGTTAAACCCGCGCTGAGCGCCTCTCTTATTAGATTTTCCATATCGCACTCGATCATCATCTTATGATATCTGCCGTAATTTCCCGGAGCGTTTTTGTACTCTTCAAAAAAAACCGCCGTATTATTGCACATCATGCCGTCTATGTAACCCTTGACCGCATTGCACTTCAGAAAGTTGTTAGCGACACCATGCCTAATTTCCGCAATAAGGTCTTTCCAATCCGTTAAGATAGGCCGTATCAGTACCCTTACGGTAAGTTCGTCCCTTCTCAGCAAGTCTTGATACGCCTGAATCGACTGAGGTATGCTTATGTCCTGAATCGTAGTAATGCCATATTTTTTGGCCTCGGCAATAAGATTTTCGTCAAAGTGAACATGAGCATCATTGAAACCAGGCATAGCGAAATTGCCTCTTAGATCAATAATCCTTGTCCCGTCCCCAACGTATATTTTGGCCTCACTCGCAGAGCCGACAAATATGATCTTATCACCCCGTATTACAACGGATTCAGCCCAGCGCATCCGGCGATTCACAGTCCATATCCTGCCGTTTATCAGTATTAGGTCGGCCGCAGGTTGAACCATTATTGATCCTAATTATGAGGCGTATACATGCTGTCTTCGATTTTTTTTGCTTTTTTCAATGTGTAGATATTAGGAACGGAGTCTAATACGGTGGCTATGAACGCCGGGGTCTCTTGTATTTCGAGAAACACCTGATCTATGAGTTTTTCGTTCCAGCCCATCTTTCTCGCTTTGATATCGAAGTTTCTCTTATAGGATTTCCATATGCCGCTGATATTAAAAAAGATCTTTTTAACTTTGTTAGCAACTGTGATAGGATCGTCATTATTCTGATGGTCCACCAAGTCAATAATCGGAAGGCTGCCCTTTAGTGCCTCCACAGTACAACGAAGTATAAAAGCCCGCAGAAACTCTCTTGATGGCTTAGATGGGATATTGACAAGTTCAAAGGTATCAAAATCGCAAATAAATAATTTCGTTGCCTTTCCGTCCCCAAACTTGATAACGTCATTTCCAATGTTGCTATTAAGTAGTCCCCTGAAAGCGCCATAAAAATTCATTTCGCTTAGAAGGGCAGCTTTCTGCTCAACATACCACCACTTGTTTATACCTTTTATGTTTACTTCATACCCTAAAATTCCTCTAAACCCGGTCATCGATCTTATTACATCAGCCGTGATAAGATCTGCAATAGTGTGTTCAGGGTAGTCTATAAAACTTTCCACCCTTTGTTCTGTAAGCGTCTCCATAACGAGAGAATATCCCAGCCTAACACTGTCTTTAACGTATTCATAAATGCAGAGTGGGTTGCGATGTACAGGAAGACGATTTGCATTAACGAAACAAAAAGCCAAAATCTCCCGCATTGCCCCTTCAGCGCTCAAAACGCCAAAAGGAATCCGGGAAAACACGATATTATCTGTACCGAAAAAAAGAGTCTCGGCTGGAAAATCAGCATTTTCAACGGGGCGGCAGGCCTTCAAAATAATGCCTTGGTCTACCCAATAAGCCGAGCGCGCCCCGCAGCGCGCAGCCACAACGATTTGGCTGTCCTGAAAGGCCAGGCATTTCGATCTTGTTCTTGGCATTCGTAACAATGCCGGAATGTCTTCATCTTTGGGAAGCAAGTTAAATGATTTCTTGATCAAGGCTTGCTCAAATTCGCTCAGAATGTCCATGTGGGTAACCGCAAAATCCCAGATTGAATGCACAGTGCCAGGACATTCGTATAAAACAGCAGCGTGTCCTTCCTTGCTCGTCATTTCGCTAAATTCTCGACTTCGCTTCAAATGCCGTTACTTTGTTATAACATTCAAAGAGGCTATCTCCTGCTCACTATATAATCTTTGATCGCAGTAGAATTCGGACAGAACTTAAACTCTACCATAAAACGGCCCATCTTTTCTTTGATAATATGCAGCATTTCCCCGACCGCACCGAACATTTCTTGAGCATCCTTATCGCGTACCAATATCGCATCAGAAGTCTTGCAAAAATGCTCACGAAAATCAAAATCTGTCTGAAGCCGCATAAGAAAGCCTGCCTGTTCAGAAAAACTATCCGTATCCGAAAAAAAAGAAGCGTTGTACTTACTTCGTCCAAAATCTATTAGGTATTCGCCAATTATAAGGTAATCGACATTTGTCTTTAAACAAGTCTTCAGTGCCTCTTTTGGCGAGCAGACGATCGGTTCCTGGTCATTGAATGACGTATTAAGCACAATGGGAATTCCGGTCATTTTCTCAAACTCGCTCATCAAATTATAGAAGCTATGGTTGATTTCCTTATTGACAGTCTGGATTCTACTGGTACCATCTACATGGCTCACTCCTGGAATCTTGCATATTTTATCTATCCTGATTCTACGACTTAGCAGCATATACCTGTCGGAAATCGTATCTTTTTCAATGTCGAACCATTCGTGGGCCTTTTCTTCCAAAACACTTGAAGCAAAGGGACGAAAATAGTCTCGATGCTTAACCGTCTCATTCAAGGCTGAAATTACATTGAAACGCCTTGGGTCTGCCAAAATACTCCTATTCCCAAGAGCTCGTGGTCCAAATTCCATCCCGCCCTGAAACCATGCTACAACCATTCCGTCTGCTATGAGCGCTGCCGCAGTCTTTTCTGGGTTTGTAAGTTTTGTGAACTGTGCTCCGGCTTCTCCTAATGCTTGTTCAATACTCACATCGGAAAATGACGGGCCGATGTAGGGATGGGTAAAGATATATGACTGTTTATTCTCTAAAATCTGATTCCAAATATAATAAGCTGCCCCAAGAGCAGTTCCCATATCGTTTGCTGCGGGCTGAATGAAGGTATTATCGAAGGGGCCGAATTCATGCAAGAAACTATTCGTAACACAATTTAAAGCAACTCCACCAGCCCTGCAAATATTCGTGGATTTGGTCTCATTAAATAAATGATCTGCCAAGCTCATAATTACATCGTTAGTTATTTTTTGGAGACCGGCTGCAATATCTTTATGCCTTTCCTCC
>JADFXO010000152.1 GCA_015233485.1 Nitrospirota bacterium | reverse complement strand
CGGACTCAGTTCAGGCAGTAAGCTCAGGTAGTATGGATTGCGAATCAAATCTATAAATAAAAGGAGTGTAACAGCATGAGAAAAAATTGGAGAACGTCGAAGAAATTGTTCCTTAGGGCGGAGGAGCTGTTCCCTGGCGGAGTAAACAGCCCTGTCAGGGCGTTTAAGGCCGTAGGGGGCAATCCCATCTTTATTGATACGGCTTATGGGGCGAAGATTTTCGATGTTGACGGCAACGGCTACATTGATTATGTTATGTCATGGGGTCCGTTAATACTGGGACACGCACACAAGGATGTGGTGGATGCCCTTACGGAGGCAGCCGAAGATGGCGTGACATTTGGGGCACCGACACTCCTTGAGATAAAAATGGGCGAAATAATACAGAAATATTATCCTTCTATGGAGAGGATGCGTTTAGTAAGCTCTGGCACAGAGGCGACGATGAGTGCCATCAGGGTTGCTCGTGCTTTTACTAACAGGGACAAGATAATAAAGTTTGAGGGCTGCTATCACGGCCATGCCGATGGACTTCTGGCAAAGGCCGGCTCCGGAGCGGCCACTTTTGGGCAACCCACAAGTCCAGGCGTACCTCAGTCGTATGCGCAGGAAACTATAACGGTTCCTTTTAACGACCTCAAAGCCGTCGAGGCGGTTGTGAATAGTGACTGGAAGAGTATCGCCTGTATAATTGTCGAGCCTATAGCGGCCAACATGGGCTGTGTACTGCCCAGGCCGGGGTTTCTTGAGGGATTGAGGGAAATAACCGCAAAACACGGAATTGTGCTGATATTTGATGAGGTAGTAACCGGCTTCAGGGTTGCGGTTGGCGGCGCGCAGGAGCTTTACGGCATTACGCCTGATATGACATGCCTCGGCAAGATAATCGGCGGCGGATTGCCGGCGGGCGCTTATGGCGGCAAGAAAGAAATTATGTCGATGGTCTCTCCCGAAGGCCCTGTCTATCAGGCGGGCACGCTTTCCGGCAATCCTGTTGCGATGGCCGCGGGCATTGAGACGATTAAAAATATAGGTAGAAAAGGTTTTTACGACCTGCTCGAATCCAAGGCGCAAATCCTTGAAAACGGTTTTAGAGACGCAATTAAACGCGCAAAGGCAGACATAAAGTTTTACCGCGTCGGCAGTTTGTTCTGCCAATACTTCACCGAACACGAAGTCTACGATTACGAGACGGCCGCGAGGTCAGACACCAAGCTGTATGCCGAATATTTCAGGACTATGCTTGAGGAAGGTGTCTACTTCCCGCCTTCACAGTTTGAGGCCTGTTTCTTGTCCATATCCCATTCGAAATACGACATACAGTTCTCAATGAGAAAAAGCTATAAAGTCCTAAGAAATATGTAAAAATATGTAATAGTACTTTAAGTACAGGTCAAGGAGGGTTACCCTCCTTGCGGGGGTCTGGGGGGCAGCGCCCCCGGTGTATTAGTTTCGCTATGGCTTTAGCCCTGCCCTACTCTACCGCTACGCCTCCGGCAATCCCATCTCTTCAAACACCTGCCGCGCTAATTGCTCTGCCTGGTTGTAGTTATGCGTCCTTGTGAATAATTGTTCAAACAATTTTCCCTTCAGGTCTTTTAAATATCTCTCGTATTCTAAAACCGCATTTGTAATTACGGTAATCTCCCGTGGAATCTTCACAATAAAACTATCCTGCCTTTGGGAATAAATAATATATTTTGCCTCATCAATGGACAACGCGGTATATTTAAACGAACCGTCTTCGGAGATAACATCTTGCTGGCCCATAAAATAAGAACCGAGTTTTAGAGACTCATTGGGCAGGGATATTTCTTTTGCGTCCTTACGATACTTTGAATCGACAAATGCCTCGGGAAATTTTTTAGCCCCTTGAGGTAGTACTTCATCAATGACGGTTTCTTTTAATTTTTCAACGTCTCTGTGAGTCTTGGCTGTTTTATTGTTTTTTCTTAATTTAGGCAGCTCAAGTCTCTCCCTCACCAAGCCGGTAACCCCATCATACAATGGTTCCAGATATTTCTTCGGGTCAAGTCCAAGCGCCTCCAGCACCGTGCTGTCAAGCGATTGCCTGTCCTTCATTTTGACCTCTTCAAATATGGGCTTTATTTCCCGATTCTGGAGAGTTTCAAAACTTTTGTTCTGTTTCGACAGGGAATAAAGAATCTCCTCTTTTGGTATTAAAATATCTTTCCAATCAATACCTTCGGTCTTCGTTGCCCCATCGCCCAAATTCACCCTGCTTATCAATTCCCTGAATAGGGCAAGCAGCGTTGAATTCAGATATATACAAAGGCCATAAAAAGAATCGTCTTTTTTGGGAAATACCTCAAATAAATTATGGTCAACTTTGACATTGTCAACATTTAATGGAGCAAAAAATCTATCATTTGTAATCATTTGAAGCAATATTCTGCCATGTACTCTCTCCCCTAAATCATACCAGAGTTTTCGGCCGGACACTGATGGCACTTTATTCCAGGGTACGCCATCGGCGGACACTCTTGTCTCACCCCATTGGATATATTTTAGTGCCCCATATTTTTTATTTTTCTTCAGTTCTTTTTTAGTTTTGTTGCAGATGAAGACTTCATATCGAACATCTTCCGATTTTAAGATGATCTTTAATGCCTCTTTTGGTGATTTGATAATCGGAGCTAAAAACTCATCCTCGATTCCCCAGTGTTTTATTCTATCCTCATCAAGGTAAAAAAACTCATTTATTCCTGTTTTGCATCCACTGTTTATATCCGCCAATTTGCTAAATGGTACAAGTTTATCTTTACAGTTATCCAATATTTCAAAATAGATATCAGGCGCCCTTAAATACTTTCCCCACTTGACCGTCTTACCGGCTTCCTCTACGTCTTTAAGCAGTTGTACTTGGTTTATTGTCCTTATACTGAAATTTTTATCTTCATACGTTGTGCTGCCGTCTATGTGTCTAACTATTTTAGCGGCATGATGCTTGTAATCTTCTGAACCGGACGTTTCTATCGTGTAGATCAAACCATCAATACCATGCCACCGGTCAAAAGGAAAATTTTTATCCCACGGGAAGAGTTCTTTGAGCCGCTTATGTATTTTTACAAAATTAACGTTGTTATCGCTCCTGATTTTGCTGTCTTCACAGCGCTCAAGGATTGTTATAACGGTGTTTATTGAGGCGTCTTCAAACCACGGCTCGCATCTGGATTCTATAATGGCGATTACTTTAAATTTTTTGAGAAAGAATTGCTGGAGTTCATATCCATATGCAACGTCTAACCATGAATTTGACGTAACAATCCCCATCCTTCCGCCTTCTTTAAGATGTCTTGCCGCGTGAAAAAATAAATAGGCATAAATGTCTGCCTTGCTTGAGAGTTTTAACTTTCCACTGCGAAATAACTCAGGGTAGTCGTTACTCCAATCACAAAAGAGGGCGCTTTCAAGCGAGTCTTTATATCCCTCAATTCTTTTTTCTATTAGTTCTTGCCGTATATAGGGGAAATTACCTACTATGGCGTCAAACTGGGGTATCTTTTCGTCAATAGTAAAATCAGCACCGTGCGGCTTCTTTGGAGGGGGGAATTTGAATATCTCACCGGGTTTAACGTAAAAGAAATCCCTTGATATAATTCGCGGGAAGTTTGCATAATCCTCTATGTTTTGTCTGTATAGGTTAATGGTTGCAAGTTCGGCGGGGAAATGGGCAACATCTATTCCCCATATCATAGGGAGCAGTTTCTTATGGTCAATCTCACCTTTGTCTTTCAGTCTGTCATAGGCCCTGATGAGAAATGTCCCCGTGCCGCATGTGGGGTCTAATACCGTGTCTGACCTTGTCCTGACACAAAATGCTGTGATGAAATCTACAAGCTCTTCGTTTGTGTAATACTGCCCAAGTGTGTGCCTTTCTTCTGGTGGAATCAGTTTTTCAAAGACATTTCCCACGACATCCTGCGGCATTTGTGAAAAGTTGTAACTGTTCAGTGCCCCGATAAGATTAACCAGAGGTTCGACGCCGTCTTTCGGGAAAGGCACTTTATCGGGAAAGTCCTCCTCAAACACCGCCTGATAGTCGATCTGTCTGGCAATCTCAAAATATCTCTTCAACTCCTTGTCAACGTCTAAGGGATTTGTCCCTGTTAAGACAAGTTTCGGGATGTCGGCGCGGAATCGGCGTAACGTTAAATAAAAGAGTATCTTTCCCAAGAGCCTGTAAACAATTTGTCCCGACACAGATTCATAAAATGTCTGCCCTGCCTCATATACTTCAATTCCCTGCCTTGCCGCCCAAGCAAGCAGTGCCTTATTAAAGGCGGAGTTTCCCCCAACTTCCGTTCTCAACGAGTTGCCAACATGCGGCCGGATGGCCTTTACGGCCTCTGACAGCTCATATACGAAAAACGTGGAATCTACATCGATAAGATGAAGGTGTCCAACACGGTGAATGGTAGAGAGGTCGTACAATATCTCTTTTACTCTTGATTTCAGAAGTTGTTGTCTGGGGACAACCCATAAGTCGTCGGGCGTGGAAATTTGAACGATTGTCGGATAGGTCTTATATCTATGTTCTTTCGATACCTCTTCTGACTCCGATATCGGTGTTCTCCAAATAACGGCGTCTCTCATATTACACGTTACAAAATAATCAGCGCGCATTGCCCTTGCCTTTCGGGCAGAAACCTCAAGCAGCTCTTTATCTTCAACCGGTGTAACAGGCGTTTTTAATTCCCAACCGCAAAACCCCTGATTGGCCTTCCTGTTAAGCCAGAGCTGAACGTCTGGAAATCTTGTCTCACTTTCTGCAACCTTTAGGGAAGGCTCTGATGAGGCAACTTCAAATGGATACTCACCGTCTTTCAAAAACTCGTTAAGCCATGATATTACCTGGCTCATGAATTCCCTTTCATTGGACTTAATGTCTGACACAACTCATTCCCATTCAATCGTGCCCGGGGGCTTGCTCGTTATGTCATAAACTACGCGGTTTACTCCTTTTACTTCGTTTATTATGCGGTTAGAAATTATTGAAAGCGTTTCGTATGGCACGCGCGCCCAGTCTGCCGTCATGCCGTCAACGCTGTTTACTGCCCTCATGGCGATGGTGTAGTCATATGTCCGCTCGTCTCCCATTACGCCAACCGTCCTTAGCGGCAACAACACGGCAAAGGACTGCCAGATTTCACGGTAGAGACCGGCATTTTTTATCTCCTCAATTACAATCGCATCGGCATCCCTCAATATTCGCAGCCTCTCTGCGCTCAACTCCCCTATACACCTGATCGCAAGCCCCGGGCCGGGAAACGGCTGGCGATAGCATATCTCATCAGGAAGGCCAAGCTCCTCCCCTATCTCCCTCACCTCGTCCTTAAACAGCTCCCTCAACGGTTCGATAAGTTTTAAGTTCATCACATCAGGCAGCCCGCCTACGTTGTGATGGGATTTAATAGTTGCCGACGGGCCCTTAAATGATACGCTTTCGATTACGTCGGGGTAGAGCGTGCCCTGGGCAAGGTATTTAACGCCGCCTATCTTTTTTGCCTCTTCCTCAAATACGGCAATGAATTCCCCTCCTATTATCTTGCGCTTTAATTCCGGGTCGGTAACGCCCCTTAGTTTATCTAAGAACCTCGTTTCCGCGTCAACTACAATGAGATTCAGATTGAAATGCCTTTGAAATGTGTCTATTACCTTTGCCTTTTCGTTTTTTCTTAACAGGCCGTTATCTACGAATATGCAGTGAAGGCGCTGTCCTATGGCCTTGTGTATCAATATCGCGGCAACCGATGAGTCAACGCCGCCGCTTAACGCGCAGACGACATCGCCGCCTCCGGCCTTCTGTCTAATCGCCTCTGTGGCGTACTCTATAAATGACGACATCTGCCAATTAGAGGAACACTTACAAATGCCGTGGACAAAATTATCCAGTATAATATTTCCCTCTTGGGTATGCGCGACCTCCGGATGAAACTGCAGGGCGTAGATTTTCCTGCTCTCATTGGCTATTGCCGCGTAAGGGGAATTTGAGGTGTGGGCAATTGATACAAACCCGTCGGGCAATGTCTTTACGCTGTCGCCGTGGCTCATCCACACGATTGAGCCTTCACTAAGCCCCGCAAGAAGACCGGCGTCGTTGTCTATCGTCAGGGCGGCCCTTCCGTATTCGCGTTTCTGCGCCCTTTCTACTTCGCCGCCCAACAGATGGACGATTAACTGCATCCCGTAGCAAATTCCAAGAATGGGCACGCCTAAGTCAAAAATTGATTTATCAACAATCGGGGCGTCTTTTTCATATATGCTTGCCGGCCCGCCCGAAAGGACAATCCCCTTTGCCCCGAAGTCTTTTATTTTATTTATCGGGGTATTATATGGTAAAATCTCTGAATATACTTTACGTTCCCTGATACGCCGCGCGATGAGTTGTGTGTATTGAGAGCCAAAGTCCAGCACCAGTATTTTGTCGTATTCTGCCATATCTACTCCGCCCTGTAGTTGGGGGATTCCTTCGTTATGATAACGTCGTGGACATGGCTTTCACGTAGGCCCGCGTTGGTGATTTGAATAAACCGGCATGTATCCCTGAGTTCACTCAACGAGACCGACCCGCAGTATCCCATCCCTGAACGCAAGCCCCCGACAAGCTGATAGATCATCTCGTTTATCGGCCCCCTGTCCGGGACCCTGCCCTCGACACCCTCCGGGACGAGTTTACTCAGGGATTTTACGTCCTCCTGCATGTACCTATCTCTGGCGGCGTTGGCGTCTGCCATAGCACTCAATGACCCCATCCCTCTGTAAACCTTATAAGTCCTGCCCTGATAAAGAATCGTCTCACCCGGGGATTCCTCCGCACCGGCAAACAGGTTCCCTATCATCACGGCACTGGCACCCGCGGCAAGGGCCTTGGTTATGTCGCCCGAATATTGTATCCCGCCGTCTGCTATTACCGGGATGCCCCGCGCGGCCGCCTCCTCGCATGTGTCCATAATGGCCGTTATCTGAGGAACGCCCACACCGGCCACTATCCTTGTCGTACATATTGAGCCAGGCCCGACGCCTACCTTTATGGCATCCGCCCCCGCGTCAATAAGATCCCTCGCCGCGTCCTTTGTGGCAACATTGCCGGCTATTACGGCAATATTAAACCTCTTCTTTAGGTTTCCAATCGTTTCGATTACAGACGCCGTATGTCCGTGTGCCGTGTCAATCGCGACGATATCGACGCCGTTGTCTATTAAAAGCTCTGTGCGAATCATCGCGTCCGCGCCCACGCCAACTGCCGCCCCTACCCTCAAACGGCCAAAACTGTCCTTGCAGGCGCAGGGGTATTTCTTTTTCTTTTCGATGTCCTTTATTGTTATCAACCCCTTGAGCCGAAAATCTTTGTCAACGATAGGGAGTTTCTCTATCTTATGCTTGTGCAGAAGCTCCTTGGCGCTATCCAAATCTGCTCCCTCAGGGGCAGTCACCAGATTTTTCGAGGTCATAACGTCTCTAACCGGTTTTGTCAGGTCTGTCTCAAACCGTAAGTCCCTGTTTGTCAATATGCCGATTAATATGCCATCTTTCGTGACGGGCACACCGGAAATCCTGAACTTTTCCATTTGCACAAGTGCATCACCAACAGGGGCGTCAGGAGATACGGTTATCGGGTCAACAATCATGCCGCTTTCAGATTTTTTTACCTTGTTTACCTCCGAGGCCTGATTTTCAGGGGTCATGGCCTTGTGTATTATGCCTATACCACCCTCTCTGGCAATGGCAATCGCAAGGCGGGACTCTGTTACGGTGTCCATCGCCGCGCTCATCAACGGGATATTCATCTTTATATCCCTCGTAACATACGTCTCCACATTGACCTGCGACGGCAATACACATGCCTTCCTCGGCACTAAAAGCACATCGTCAAACGTCAACCCTAGTTTGATATTTTCTATAATCATTGTTTTTTTCCTTTATATGTTGTTTCGGGTTATTAAGAAATCCTCAGCTTCATGGGATTTTAGCATTCTGCTGGTCTTTTTAGCAAATGGCCAGACGGCGTTAGCAGGGCAAGCTCAAATCCTGCTTCCGGTGAGAATAACACCGACGAGACAGTTAACAAAACCACTAATCTCAGGCACAATGACATGTTTTCAACTCCCGCTTTAATTTAAAATATGAATAATATTTATTGTACTCGGCCATAACCTTAGTACATCTTGTTTTTGCACTTGTGTATGTTAAAATTATTATTTGTAAAATTATATGTTTTATCGCCATTATAGGTGTCATTGTCAGTACCATCTTTAAGGCTCTCATCTGCTTCTAATTTTAACGTTAACTTGACATCTTTTAATTTAACCCCTGTTTTTTTCTTTATTATCACGAAATCATCATAGAAAAAATTCAACCTTATGCTTCCGGCAAACACGAGAGCGCCACCGCCAAATCCCCCGGCGCCGTGCTTGTCTTTCCACACGTCAAGTATCCATCCAAGAGGTTTGTGAAGCACATTGTATATTTCGGCATTAGTTACATCAAAATCAGCGCTCATTATCCCGTAAAAAATTTTGCTGCTGATCTTAAAATCTTTTTTTAGCGAAACGCAGTACAGGCCGTCTCCTTCTGCGGCAGCGAAGGGCAACAATACGAGTATCAGTATTATTAGTGTTTTTTTGGCTTTTCTGGTAAGCATTTGTCTATCTTTTGTACAGTAAAATCTTTATCATCGGTATCGTAGTGTTTTATGATAGTGCTTTCTTTTTCCGTCATCTCTAATATAGTTAACTTTATATGTATACCATATCAGCAATTCTCAATGAATAAGAAAGAAGGCATAGAATAAGGGGTTCTAAAGGAAAGGGAAAATATATTTCGCAAAGAGTGCGGCAAGTAGTGTCATAATATTGACACATTTGATAAAACATTCTGC
>JADFXO010000151.1 GCA_015233485.1 Nitrospirota bacterium | reverse complement strand
TTCTCCGTTTTCCAACAAGTTATTCTCGCTACGATAAAATGAGAACTGTTAAAAAAATAAGACAAAAATACCACCTATCAAAAATGGGGTTTACACAAATAACTTGACACTCCCAGTTAGGGATAAGTATTTTGTTATTTATGATTCATAACAAAGGATTGACAGCATTATAAATGACAAAAATGCTCTCAAAAACCCTTTTTATCGATAGGTGCAAATTCCTATATCGGAGCTTGGGTTTAAATATCAGCTTGATTCTAACGGCTGGGTTTTGTTAGAATCAGCGTTGGGGTTAAATGACTATGGATACTAAGACAACAGATATAATGGACGGGGCTGTCAACTCCCCGCGTAAGGTTCTGGTTACCGGAAGTTCGCGCGGCATCGGGGCTGCCATAGCCGCCGCATTTGCCAGAAGCGGCGCAGATGTGGCCATTAACTTTAGCAAACTGGGCGGACGCTCCGAGGAACACGCCAAAAAGCTCGCCGCTGAAATCGAGGCTATGGGCAGAAAGGCCGCGCTTGTCCCCGGAGACATCTCACAGAAAGAGTCAGTTAAGAAACTGTTTTCAGAGGCGGCGGCCAGCCTTGACGGCCTCGATGTGCTCGTCTTAAACGCGGCAAGGGCACCCTTTAAACCCATCGAAAGGCTGCTTGAGCGGGAACTCCGCGCATTGGTCGATACAAACTACATCGGCAATATCTTTTGTGTCCAGGAGGCCCTGCCATTCATGCAATGTACAGGGGAACATACAAAGGGGCACGATAAACACATCATATTCATATCAAGCCTCGGCAGCCGCTTTTATAACCCGGCCTACCCGCTTGGAAGCATGAAGGCCGCTATGGAGGCAGTCGTGAGGGATTTATCAGAGACACTCTTTAAACGCAGAATCACCGTCAACGCGGTATCAGGCGGGCTTGTTAAGACGGACTCATTTAAGGTTCTTCGCCAGTTCATCGACGGGATTGAAAGAATCCCTGATGAGCTTTTCGTCACGCCAGAGGAGATAGCGGACGTGGTGTTGTTTCTTTGCTGCCCGTCAAGCCGCGGTATCAGGGGGCAGACTATAGTGGTTGACCGGGGACTTAGTAATTCCCTGCATCGAAATGCTTGAATTTAACAATAAATACATAAGGAGAAAAGGCAAATGAGACAAGCGCTGATCAGCGACGACAAAGTGATTGAGGAATTAAAAAAGGCAGCGGCAGAGACACTGGCAATAGACGCGGCAACAATAAAGGCCGACAGCTCGCTCGTAAAAGATCTCGGCGCAGAGTCCCTTGATTTCCTTGATATAAACTACAGGGTTGAACAGACGTTTGCGATAAAAATGGCCCGCCACTTCATCATTGAACATATAGAAGAGATGTTTGGCGAAGGTACCGCCCTTGACCCGGACGGGCGGCTGACGGAGAAGGCCGTCAAACTGATGCGGATTCGCCTTGACGCGGCTGTGGAAGGCTCCGCCTTAGAGGCCCTTAAGCCCGGCATGGACATGGACGCCCTTCCCGTCATGATAACAATTCGCTCAATGGCTGGAAGCATCACGGATATACTGGACACACTGCCTGAAAATTGCACTGAGTGCGGCAAATCGGCATGGAAAACCGAAAACGAGACGCGCATAGTGTGCGGGGCGTGCGGGGCAGACGCGGCTTATAAAAACGGCGACGATTTGATAAAAGAATGGCTCCAAAAGACACAAGATGAGCACAAGATAATATAATCAGATGGCCGAGAGGGTTGTAATAACGGGCTACGGCATGGTGTCCCCTTTGGGACAAAACGCCCATGAGAGTTTTAATAAGGCCAGCGAGGGTATCTCTGGCATCAGCATGATCGAGTCGTTTGACACAACGGGGATGCCCTGCCGTATCGGAGGGGAGATAAAGAGAGAACCCTCTTTAGATATACTTGAGAAGACCCTGCCGTCAAACAGTAAAATCGACCTCAGACGCCTTGAAAAATATACCACGCGCCCTATTAAATTTATGATAGAGGCAACCGTCGAGGCGGCAAGACAGGCCGGCCTGCACGGCAATATCGAAGTCCCCCCCCAGAGAATGGGGGTTGCGCTGGGTTACCACGGGGAAAACCCCTCAGTAAGCGATATGATGTTTGTCCACAAGTTTTATAGAGGCGGCAACAAGCCTTCCCCATGGGATATGAATGCCCTCAGCAATGCGGGCGGCTACCCGTATTTTAGTTTCTTTCGAAGGAAATCCGACGTGGCGACTGCCCTTATGGGCGGTATATTTGACTGCAAAGGGCCGAATATATCCATAGCGAGCGCCTGTTCAGCCGGTGCGCAGGCCATCGGCGAGGCCGCCCTCATAATACGCGACGGCGCTGCCGACATAATGATAGCCGGAGGCTGTGAATCGGCTCTGAACTTTGTGGGATTCGTAGGCTTCGTCCTGATAAAGGCGATGTCAGAGAAATATACCGCGCCTGGGAAGGCATCAAGACCGTTTGACAGAAAACGAAACGGTTTTGTGATGTCAGAAGGGGCAGGTGTGGTAATCCTCGAAGGTCTTGAACACGCCAAAAGACGCGGCGCCCCAATTTTCGCCGAATTACTAGGCTACGGCTCAAGCGCCGACGCCTATCGCATAACGGACACCCACCCCAAAGGCGAGGGCGCAATCCTCGCAATGCGCGCAGCCCTTAAAGACGCTTCTTTGAGCGCCGACGACATAGATTATATAAACGCCCACGGCACATCAACTATTATGAACGACCAGACAGAAACAGAGGCCATAAAACAGGTTTTTGGGCAGCACGCGGCCTCAATCCCCGTAAGCTCGAATAAATCCATGATAGGACACACTATAGCCGCGTCCGGCGCAATCGAATGCGTCCTCAGCACGATAGGAATTAATAAATCCATCATCCTGCCTACGATTAACTACGAAAACCCCGACCCAAAGTGCAACCTTAACTACGTCCCAAATGAGGCCATTGATTGCCCTCACAAGAGGGTGCTTTCAAACTCATTCGGCTTCGGCGGCCAAAACGCCTGCCTGGCCATAGGAAAGTACGAAGGATAAATGTTATAACTGAACGCGGCAAACGTTGCCGGGGGCGCCGAGTTTGTCATAGAGATTTGACCCCATTTTCTTATTGACATTTTCTATACTATAGGTATATCATAAACAAGTCCAGAAGGCATCTATCAGCTAAGGCGGCTGATGAGCATTGCAAAATAGTGAATAACGCAGAGAATCAAGAGGAGGTCGTATGATAACAAAAAACATGAAGAATTTTATGAACATGGCAAGTACGTTTGTGGAAAAGAACAAGAGTGGATGGGACCATGAGGCATGGCTCAATTTCATCTCCGATGTGCAGAAAAACGGCATGGAAATGTGTGACGATACAAAGGCATGTGCCGGTGCAGTTTTAGAGGCTATGCAGAAATATTCTAAAACAGCTATGGGAATAAGCGGTATGGCAAGTAAGATGGCTGACGTATCCGAACTGACTGTAAAGTTCCTGAAAGACACCAAGGGCGTCTGGAGCCATCCAGAGTGGGAAGCCTACATTAAGTCTATGCAGGAAAAAGGCATGAATTTGAACGAGGAGGCGAAGGCCTATCTTGGTTCATTATTAGAGGCGTCGAAGCAGTTAGCGTCCTCGGCCAGTATGCGCTAAGACATATTTTCGGTTTAGGCCGAATTTCAAAAGGCTGTCTGCCCCCTGTGGGTAAGGCGGCCTTTTGTTAGGGCAACCGCACTACAGAATATAGAAGAAAAAAGATTAAAGACGAAGGGGGATAATCCCCCTTCACCCCGTATTCTCGCACATGTTTTGTCTGTTATTTTTGGGCTGCCGCCCGTTGGCGGCTTCGGGACTCCGGCTACAGGCTGCGTCGCTGTCAATTTAGAAGTTATACGTCAGATTCATGCCGTATATGAAATTCTGGTCAAGCGCGCCGTTTGGATTGTACGATACGCCGTTAACCATCCTGCTGGCGTCGTGCGACAGTGGAAACGTGTACATCGCCACCGGCTGCACGGTTAAGTTGGTTACTATCGGAATGGTTACGCCAAGCGATAACATGCCGTCGTGAAAGGCGCTGTATTTTTTGCCCGTGTAGGCGTCTGTGCCGCCTGCTGTGGAAGCCGCCTCATACGTATGCCAGTAGCCGGAACTGCCGTCCATATAACCAAAACACGCGCCGAGGTCGAGCGTCATATCCTTCATAATCATCGGTAGCGGGACAGAGTGGCTGAAGGCCAGGTTAAAATATGTCCCAGGGAAAGAGTCGAAATCCCTGTACACCGTAAGGACGGGCTTTGTAATCATATCCAGCGCCGCGGCCATGAAAACCTCCTGAGTCTTATTGGCATATTTAACACCATAATAAATATACCCGCCTGTCAGGCTGAACAAACCCCATGTGCGCGTATAGCTGAGCTTTATATCCACTTCGTTATAACTGGCCCCACCTGGGTTGTCCGGGATAAAATTTTGAGTCGCCTGCTCATGCGTGTCTAAGTTGCTCCATACGTTTGCCGAAAACCCCATCCATGAAAGTGTTACGGCCGGCTGAATAACCATGCTGTGGGTACTTACCTCATATCCTCTGAAGATGTACCTGTTAAAGGCGCTGAATACCACGCTGACCGAGACGTTATCAGGCCCGGCTGTGCCTGCAAGAGGGATCGGCTCCTCTTTTGCAGGTGCAGGGGCAACCGCCTCATTGGCATGATGCTCGCCCTTTTCCTCTTCAGCATAGGCAGGCACGCCCGACATGATGATGGCTATGGCGATTAATAACGCCATAGATAGTAAAATAGTATTCATTGCCCGTGTTGTTAGTCTTTCCATTTCATATTCCTCCATTTAATTTGAACGGCTGCCCCGCTAAGTCTCGAAGTCATAGCCGTTTTCGCCGTGAACCGCAAGGTCAAGGCCATTTGCCTCATCCTCTTCGCTAACCCTAAGGCCGACAATCATATCAACTATCTTTAACAGTATTATCGACGCGATAAACACGAACACATATGTTGACACAATCGCTATAATCTGTGTCAATAGCAGGCCCGGATTTCCATAAAACAACCCGTCCTTACCTGCCGAATTCACCGCAATGGTTGCAAATAAACCAGTAGCAACCGCCCCCCATGTCCCTCCGACGCCGTGGACGCCGATTACGTCGAGCGAGTCGTCGTAGCCAAACTTAGGCCTTAGACTGACGGCCGTATAACAAATAACCCCTGCACCCGCGCCAATTAATATGGCCGACATGGGTGTGACAAAACCTGCCGCCGGCGTTATAGCTACGAGACCTGCGACCGCGCCGCTGGCAATTCCAAGGGCGGTCGGTTTTCCCCTGTGAATCCATTCTACGATCATCCACGCCATCGCCGCCATACCAGTTGCGGTGTTTGTCGTCACAAAGGCCACCGAGGCCAGCCCGCCCGAAGCCAGGGCGCTGCCGGCATTAAACCCAAACCACCCAAACCACAGAAGCGCCGCGCCGGTTATTGTCATCGTCAAATTATGCGGCGGCATCGGCAGCCTGCCATAGCCCTTGCGTTTGCCTATCACTATCACCGCCGCAATGGCGGCAACAGCCGAGTTAATATGCACTACCGTGCCTCCGGCAAAGTCCAGCGCACCAAGCTTTGCCCCTATCCAGCCCCCACCCCATACCCAATGGCACAGAGGGGAATAGACAAACGTCAGCCACAAGGCCGAAAACAACAGCAGCGCCGAGAACTTCATCCTCTCTGCAAATGCCCCCGTTATCAGCGCTGGAGTTATAATTGCGAACATCCCCTGATACATCATAAACACCAGGTGAGGTATCGTTGGGGCGTAATCCGACGGCTCCTGCCCTACTCCGTTCAGGCCAAACCACTCAAGCCCCCCGATTATCCCGCCCTTGTCAGGCCCGAATGAAAGCGTGTATCCCCACAAGACCCAAATAACGCTAACCATACATAGAATAGCGAAACTGTGCATTATCGTACCGAGGACGTTTTTCCTTCTCACCATTCCACCATAAAACAACCCAAGCCCCGGCGTCATCAACATCACCAGCGCCGTTGAAACAAGCATCCACGCGGTATCTCCGCTGTTTACGACCTTGGGCGGGGCTGCATCTGCCCCAAAGGCCGCCGTCGCTAATAACATAGACAGTGTTGCAGACAGTGTTACAAAAGCCAGCAGTATAAACTTTCTCACTTATATCTCCTTTTACAGCGTATTTATTAGAGGGCGATCTCGCCCCTTTCGCCGGTTCTGATTCTCATAGTATCCTCGACGCTGGAGACAAATATCTTGCCGTCTCCTATCTTGCCAGTCCACGCCGTCTTTTCTATCGTCTTTATGACCTTCTCCACCATGTCCTGCGCCACCACCAGTTCTATCTTTATCTTAGGAATGAAATCCACCACATACTCTGAGCCTCTGTACAACTCCGTGTGCCCCTTCTGCCGCCCAAAACCCTTCACCTCAAGCATAGTCATGCCCTGAACGTTAATAGCCGCAAGGGCGTCTTTTACCTCTTCAAGCTTGAACGGTTTGATTATGGCCTCGATCTTTTTCATCAACTCCTCCTTGTCAATGGCCGAATATGGCCTATTTACGCATACATAATACATTAGTGACATCAAAAACCATGCCAGAGTGTAACATTATGATATATAAGGATAATACCTGACAGTAGACAATACATAAATGTACCGGCCTACAATTTTGCATTGTCTTGCGAGTCACTCCTTAACAATCCTCGGTATGTTCCCCGCTCATACGCATGTCCCCCGCTCATATTTGAGGATGAGCGGGGGATCGGTGGCCGCTTGTTATCTGTGTGTACTTCTGCGTATCTCAAAATCAGGATACGCTGTTACAGCGACTTCGTTTTGGTCGAGCCCTTCTATTTCAACCTCCTCGGAAACCCTAAGTGGTACTATCTTATCAAGCACCTTAAAAAACACGTACATCACAACAAATACAAAGACAATGTTCGTACAAATGCCTATTAGCTCCGCAGCTAACTGTGAGCCGTCGCCATAGAACAGGCCTTTAACCGTACCTGTGACGTTATTTAATCCGTCGCCATATGTTCCGTCTGCGAATAGCCCCAGTGATACAAGACCCCATGCCCCATTAACGCCGTGGACTGATACCGCCCCTACAGGGTCGTCTACCTTAAGCGTTCTCTCGACAATAAAGACGCTCATACTGCAGAGTAATCCTGCGACAAGCCCTATAATCACCGCCGATGTGGAATTCACAAAGGCGCAAGGCGCGGTAATTGCCACAAGTCCTGCAAGAAGCCCATTGGCCGACATGGAAATATCCGGTTTCTTGTAAAATATCCACATATACATCATAGCCGAGAATGCCCCTGCCGCCATAGCAAGCAGGGTATTTACCGCTATAACGGATATCCTCAAGTCTCCGCCTGCCAGTGTGCTTCCGGGATTAAAACCAAACCATCCGAAGGCCAGAATTAAAGTGCCAAGTACCGCCATTGGTATATGATGTCCGGGTATGGCGTTTGGCGTCCCGTCCGCTTTAAATTTTCCAATCCTCGGGCCTAAGACAATCGCCCCGGCAAGGGCGGCAACCCCGCCGCACATGTGAACCACACTTGAGCCCGCAAAATCTACTGTGCCATGCCCCAATCCGAAATTCTTTCCAAGCTGCGAAAGCCAGCCTCCGCCCCATACCCAGTTTGCGTACAGTGGATATACTATCATGGAAATAAAGAACGAGTAGACAACGAATGACTTAAACGTCCATCTCTCCGCCATAGCGCCGGTTGGTATCGTCGCGGTCGTATCCATAAAAACCAACTGGAAGAGAAAGAGCGTATATACCGATGCGTCATATGCATCTCCCGACAAAAAGAAACCCTTCGTGCCGAATAGTCCAAATTCTTTGCCAAACAGCTTGATTGTGAACTCCCCGTCCATCAAACCTGTACCTCCGGCAAGGGATGCCACTGCCCCTACGCCGCCCATCTGCAGGGCGTAACCCATTGCCCAGTAACCAATAGCGCCTAACGAAAAGACCATCAGATTCATGGCCATCGTATGCGAGGCGTTTTTGGCCCTCGTAAACCCTGTCTCAACAAGGGCAAAACCTGCCTGCATGAAAAACACGAGAAATCCGCATATCAACGTCCACATAAAATTGATGGCTATCCTGTTGTGGCCGCTGACGTCGGCAAGTTTTGCCGCCAAAGGTTCATTAGCACTCATGTTTTTTAAATCGTCAGCCGTTGGCGCCCCCGCTGATGCGCCCACTACGTCGGCTGCACCGCCAATATTGGCCCCCGAAGGGTCGGCCTTCGGGGGTGGTGTTGGCGCCGGCGACACCGCTGCTGCTGGCACCGGAGATGCTGCCGGCGCTGGCGCGCCCTGGTCCTCAGCCGACACAAGGGCAGGCACAACCGTGGACAAAAGGAAATACCCTAACAGCAAAATAAAAATTCCCGCATACCGTTTCCTGACTTTAGAACGTTTCATGACTTTTCTCCTTACCTGTGTATATATTTGTGCAACTTTGCGGCCTTGCCATTCTGCAAGTGCCATGTTATCATTGTGTTGAACTATTAAAATTGTGTTAAAATTACATCATAATCTATTAATATTATATCAGGATTCATGCCAGCATGTAACAGGTTGATATATCAGGATAATGCCTGCTTGAGCATGATACATAAATGTATCACCCTACAATTATGTATGGTTCGTTTTCTTATCGTAGTGCGTTTAGCCGGAGTACCGAAGCCGCCAACGAGCGGCAGCCCAAATTCAACAGATAAAACGCGTACGTGATTAGGGGTGAAGGGGGATTATCCCCACGGTAAATTTGTTCTCCATCAGGCAAGTGCCGTAGAAGCAGAGTTTTTTGACATACGTAAGTAGTCGAAGACCAAGCGAATGTTAAGCATAAGCTCTCTCATTTTCTGTGCTACGCTGCGGA
>JADFXO010000150.1 GCA_015233485.1 Nitrospirota bacterium | reverse complement strand
CCATCGAACCCTCCTGCCTATTTGCAGTCTCTTTATTCCGATGCTACTACTTTCTTTCATGGATTGACCCTCTCTCTTGTACATTTTTCATGACCGCTTTGGGTACATTTTATCATGGCCGGCGACAACATCGCTTCGGAGCGCCGTTATGTGGGCATATCGCCGAATGGGGCCGGCACCTCAGAATTCCATAACATCGTCTTTCATATCTATTATGTCCTGTGAGTCTATGTTCAGGTGGACGACGACTTTATTATTGAAGGCGGCCCACTGTTCTATATCCCGATATGCGTCGTTATCGACATTGTCGTAAAATAGACAGAGAAACTCGGAAAGTAACAACATGGCAGCCAGATCCTTTGTTGTCTTGTCCTTGTGTATATCTATATCAACGTAATGGTGATATAAAATAACATCTGATACGGATTTGGACAATCCCCACAATCTGGCAAAGAGATAACCTACCACGCAATGGTCAGTCTTGAACATATCGCCTTCTATTCCAATAATAGACTTTTGCTCACCGGAAAGTGATTTGGCGGGTACAAGTCCCATAGCAATTTCGGCGATGCCGATGTAATTATCGAATTTCTCCACCAGTACAGGGACTCCACAGTCGTGGAATAAACCGGCCATATACGCGATATCACTTGATACAAGTCCTGTTTTATTGGCAAGATAGGCGCAAGATTTGGCTACCACCTCAGAATGGCTGTAAAAGCCGTCCAATTTGTGTGTGCCCGCGCGTCTTCTCAGCGATGTATCTACCAGGATATTGTAAAAGGTATCAGCCCCTAAAGACGCCAATACCCTCTCTATGGCCTTGTCCACGGAGTGAAACCTGTCAGCGCCAAACATTGGTGAATGCGCGACCTTTAGTATCATGGCACAGAGGGAGGTATCGCCGCACACCAATCGGGCAATTCTATCGAAATCAGGGTCTGCCATCCCTAATTCACTCTTTATCTCCATAACAATCTTTGGCTGAGGTGGAATACTTACAGTTTTAATGATTTTCTTGGACTGATTTATTAAATCTATATCATCACGCCTTGCCATTGTGCTCCCCCTCTGCTTTATTTCACCGCGCGAAAAAAGGATGGTCGTCCCATTCTGATTTTATTTTCATATCAAACTGAAAGAAGGCAAAATGCTCAGGATATTTTTCTACGTAGGCCGTCAGCAGGGCAAGGTATTTCATAAGCAGCCCCTCAGGCGTATCGCCCGCAGACACCTCTATTGGAGATTCTATGACTGCCCTTGCGGCGTTCCTTGAGTTAGCGCCTCCACGCGTCACATCGATTAAAAAAACGGGTATAAGCGGGACGCCTTCCTTCAGGGCGATTTTGTACGGTACGAGGTTGAAGTTGGCCGTTCGGCCAAGGAACGGCGCGGTATGCCATTTTCTTCCGCCTCTGCCTGTTGGCGGATAGAGGACTATCTCGTTTTGTCTTAGTACAGTGAGCATGTCTCTGATTGCCATATTTCTGAGGCCGAAGTTGTCAAACGTTTCGGCCCCCGCGTTGATGAATGCAACAGGCATGGTTTTTTCAACGGCCTCATATCTGGCCTTATTGGCAAGCATAGTAATGCCCGCCCGCGCAACCCTGGGTGATTCCGCCTGAATCGCCAACTGGTTCACCTTATATCCCCTGTGTCCAAGGGCCGGCATTGCCATCATATACGGGCCGAAGTGGGGATTTAACAATATCGCCCCTTTGCCGCGCCCTAACGCCCGGTCTATATGCGAAAGTCCCTCGGCGGGGATATACTCATCAATGGTTTTCTCGTTCATCTTTCTAAGATAGCACTGCTTTATCCACGAATTCAACTGGTTTTGAAACGATTTCAGTATAAGTTCATCAGCGCCTCTGTCCTTAACCAGAGATGAGAGCCTGAGTTCCTCTAACATGAGTTGCCTTTTCCTGCCCGCGGCGGCCATTTGAACACGCGCCATCACTGCCGTAATCGCATTTATCACCCGCGGCGGCAGCAGGGAAAACCCCACTCGTAAATACCGCCAGTATAACCATTTCAGAAATGCCCCGGCCTGAAGCATTTTCCTAAGCGGATGTTTATCAGCTTGTACCATCAGTGCCCTTTAGTGCCGGGCATAAGCTCACCAACCACAGTGCGGCGTTCCTGTTGATATATCCTCAGGACGGCAAGATAAAATCCAAGTAAAAACCACACAAAGCGCGCCGTATGCGAAGTCAAATCAAATTGAATCAGCCCGTTCACCGCAAACACGGCTATCACTATGACGTTTAGGGCAAACACCAGATTTGCCATATAACCGCCGTCAAATTCCTTCCATGTCTTATAGACTGTCCGGGCAAAAAAATTGATAAAAAAGGCCAGCACCAAAATGCCAAAGACGCCCATTTCGAAAAAGAACGATAATATCAGGCTATGTACCTCGGAAATCGTATCCGGTACGACATAGACGAATCCCCCCACACCGATGCCGGTTATAAACGTATATGGATTTTTTATCATATATCGCAGTCCGGTCTTCCACATAGTTATTCTTGAGCCGATGCCGGTTACGCCCTCATTTTTGGACGACAACTCCTCTGTGTTTGACTTCAGGGTTTTGCTGGTTGTAAACATCGTGTGGCCCTTATAGCCAAAACCAATTATCAGCCTGTCGATGAAGCCGGGTGTGGCCGTAACTATAATAATCAAATACACGAGCAGTGTAGTTGCCGTATATTTGACGAATTTTTCTTTATATGTGGGATGAAATTTGAAAAACATGACAATGGCCGCCCCAAGCGCGACAAAAGCGCCCCTTACTGCCATCATCACAATGGCAAGTGAGCCGACGGCGGCAATGAGCGCGTAAAGGGATTTCAATCGACGGTCTTTGGTAAGCAAAAGTAGAGTTAAGGAGATAATTATCATCTCCATCTCCAAAGGTGTGGAGGGCGCCCCGATAGTGAGGCCCGTCGGCCTGTTCATTATCTGTCTTAATCCATAAACGGAGACCATCGTATGGGGCGCTATCAAAAAGTCATAAAATGCCGTGTACCCTTTCGAGACAAACACGGCCACACTGCATATGACGCCCGACACTAAGAGCGTTACAATCAGCTTATGAAGCATTTCTCTGGTAGTAACCACTCCCGTTACGAGATAATATATCAGCGTCCCAAAGAGCATTTGAAGGTAAAACAAAGAACCCTCCTCCAAAGAAGGCGTCCATAGCAGGGATATTCCATTATACACAAGTATTGCCAGCACAACGCCATCAACCGGCGTAGGATGCCTTTTCAGGCCTTTGTCAATGGCCTTTTTATAAAGCCATGCCCCAAAGGTTATTGCCATAAACAAGATACATATGGGAAATATGGCGGCATCCCCAGTTTCCGCGATAAAATATTCGATACATGTGAACTCAATGTAAAACGTGAACACCGTCAACAAAAGCCCAAACTCATAACCGGCAAAGAATAGGGCGGCAAGCAAGACAAGGGCAACGGCTACGGCAAGCCAGACCGGATTTATTATGTAAATCACGGAGGCCGCAACGCAGCACATGCAAAGAAGGACAAGTGCCGGAGCATGGTGAAATGTCCGCAGCGTGTCAGATTTTGAAGCCGGCAGGGTGCTCATTGCCGGTTACCTTGCGTCTTGCCAGAGGACATAGAGGGTTTGGCCATTTTTCCCTTCGAGTTTATATCCTTCGGCGCCATTTCCTTGCGCCATACGGGTAATGATTGGCTCATCCAGACATTTAAACTTCTCTAACAGCATCATGTATGTGTAGTATGAGAGTTTCTTAAAGGATGCCCCTGCGTTTTTCGGATTATTGATAAATCCGGTATAGTCGAAGTAGCTGAAGTCCCCGGCAAACATGTTATGGTCGTATATGTTTGTCCAGACGACCTTTTTCACGCCTGCGCCAATGGCGGTGAGGTATCTGCCGATGAGGTCTGCGGCTTGTTTTCGCTCGGAGAAGGCGGTTTCGTAGGGATTATGAGAGTCGCTTGGTAAGCTCGTCTCACCTATCCAGATGGGTACGTCCCCGTAGCCGTAGGTTTTGAGCAGTTTTGCGGAGCTGTCGAATTCATTCTTTATTTTTTCGAATTCCGTGTTCGTTCCCTTATATACGTTTAATGTGCCGAAGGGATGCCACATGTCAAAGATGTCAAATGCCCTCCCCGCCTTCATAGAGGCCAGACTTTCCAGCACCTCTTTGTAGTATGGCCGTTCGGGGTTTACATACCCGGCCGTTATTATCTTACAATCAGGGCAGGCGGCCTTAATCGTCTTATATGTGGTAAAAAGGACAAGGGCGTAGTCCTTAGGGTCGAACTTATAGTCGGTCTCCGTCTCGACGAAGAAGTATTTTACCTTCGTGAGTTTGGCCAGCGCGGCCTTGAGGAAATCCGAGTAGTCTTTTGCATCTTTCTCAGTAAACGTAAGCCTGCCCAGGCCGCCCGACCTGGGATTGGGGGCTGATGAGATGCCGGGGTGAATGGTGGTGATGACAGTAAGCCCCCTTGATGCGGCATCGTCGTAGAGGGATTGTAATTGCTCAAGATAAGCGCCGCCCGATGAGAAGTCCCTGCCTCCGAACTTATAGACCATGAAGTTCAGGCCCGTAGCGCCCAAAAATCTTATCCACTTAAGGCCGAGTTCCTGTGCGTATCTGCCCGCGTATTTTTCAGAGTTTCTGTCTGATAAGACTTCTATCTCGGGCGAGATGAGGACAAATGGCGATGTGGCAGTGTTCGGTACGCACCGCGCGTCTGAGACTGGTTCGATATAAACAGGGGCGTCTTTTAATTCAACCATAACCGAGCCGTTTTTTACGCCGGCCACGTAGGGCTTAAATGCCTCTGAGTAACCTGCCACATAGCGGCCGCTTTGGGCAGTGGGTATGCCCTCGGTTATTTTTACCGTGTCTATGTGCGTGCCTACTTTAAGCTCAACAGTCTTTTTATTCGATTGGTCTTTCGGCAGAGCGGGTTTAGCGCCGCGTTGGAGCCTTTCAAAATCACCAAAGACACGGTCAACAATTGTGGCCGCCTTCTTTGGGTCTTCGTGGATGTATGCCCTTATGAGGGTGGAGGTCTCGGCGGGGAAGATTTTTTGGGCATCAGGGTTTGTTGTCTTTAACGCGGAGTCCCACTGCAGAAGTACAGAGGCGCGGTACTGCACGTTGTGTTCATTGGAAGGCGAGGCCTTTACTTCGCTGCGAACTGCCCTGATGGTCTGCGCGTCAAACTGTGGGGGCGGCAATTGTGGGGCAGGGGGAGCGGGCGGTTGATTTGCCTGTGGAGACTCTGCATTCGACGGGGGAGAAAACGGCTGGCCCTGCGCCGTAGCTGCCGGGGCGGTTAATTCGACCTTGCCGAAGCCCTGCTCAAGCGCCGCATAGGCCTTGTCTATCATCTTAAATGCCTGAGGGGGATTTGTCCTTGCGGTCTCGTCTATTTTCATAGCCTGTTCTTTGGTGACGGTCTTGTTTACGTCTACGCCTTTTTCAAACAGAAGCCGCTGCCACTGAAAAAAAATGACCAGCCTCTCGTCTATATTAGAGGCATTTGTGGCGGTGTTTTTCACGTCTGCTCTGACTTTGTTGACAGCCGTGATGAGGTCTTCCACGGCATACGCGGTATTAAAAGCAATAGATATTGATATAAATACTAATAATGCCAGAGACAGTAACGGTTTCACTCCCCGCATTTTAACCTCATAACGATACTATCACTGGCTGAGCTCTCATTTACCTGATTATACAAAAACCCACAGTCCGGTGTCTATGTCTGGCGTGGGCATGTACAAAACGGGCACTTGATTGCTATACCAGTTTTGGCCCGTTTTGGCCATTTTCCCGGTTAAAGCGCCGCTATTTCCATGTAAAGGTGGACTTGCTCCACACGCCGTTGTAATAGACTAACACAGACCCGTCATCACATGCCATAATAGCGGCGCCGTTAGCGTACCACTGGACGTAGTTTGTGCCGTAACCGTCGTTGGTTGATGTTATACCGCCAGATGGAAAGGTGAAAAAGCTGGGGTATGCAAGGTAGATTGAATTTATCGTGGCTGAGGCCTTGCTTAGGTCAGTTCGCCACTGGATGCCGGTGGAGCTGACGGCACCGTTTATTATGTAATACAAGTAACCGTCATCCCAAGCCACAAGAGCGTTGCCGTTGGAGTACCACTGGGCGTAGAATGTGCCGTTTGAGCCGGTACCCGTACTTATACCCCCGGAGTTTGTACCAAAAACCGAAGGGTATTGACTATTGAGAGAGTTAATGTATGTCGCCGCACTTTGATAATCGGTATTCGTAAAAGTGGCAGTGACTTGTATAGTCTTAGTAGAAGATGCGGTTACACCGCATATGCTTTGCGAGGAGTAGTCACATCCCGACCAGCTCGAAAAGCTGTAACCGGAGGCGGGAGTCGCGGTTAATATTAAATAGGTGCCGTCAGTGAAGGAGGTCGAGCATGTGGAGCCGCAGCTCATTCCCGTTGGGTAGCTTGTTATAGTGCCTTGTCCGGTTTTGCTGACAGCTACAGTTCCCCCTTGGCCGGAGTGAACTGTTTGATAAATGGTTGCTGAGGTTGATGCGTCATTTGTCGCGTCCCCGCCGTAGATAGCCGACACGAGGTGGTCACCTGACGATAGTGTTGTCGTTGTGAACGAGGCCTGTCCGCTGCTGTTGAGTGTGGCGGTGCCAATCTTTCCATAATCGTACTTGAATGAAACGGTACCTGTGGGAGATTTACCGGTAACTGTCGCGGTTAAGGTTACCGGTGTGCCGTATGTCGAGGGACTCAGGGATGAACTGACTGTCGTTGTTGTTGGCGATGCCGCGCCGATGGCCAATTTCCCTATCTTATTGCCGCTATATTCGGTAAACCAGAGATTGCCGTCCGGCCCCAGGGCAATATACGTAGACCAGCTTCCCAATGTGGGGATGGGATACTCGGTAATGACCCCGCCCGTTGTTATCCTCCCAACATTGTTACCGGTCGTCTGAGTATTATCGCCCCCTGTCTCAATAAACCAGAGATTACCATCCGGCCCTGATGTGATACCCATAGGATAACCCCCTTGAGGCAGGGGATATTCAGTAACAACCCCTGCTGGGGTTATCTTGCCTATCTTGTTTCGCTCCGATTCGGTAAACCAGAGATTACCGTCCAGCCCGGATGTGATTCCTGCAGGATAACTACCGGAAGGCAGGGAATACTCGGTAACAACCCCTGCTGGGGTTATTTTTCCTATGTTGTTGCCATATGTCTCGGTAAACCAGATATTACCATCCGGCCCTGATGTAATACCGTCAGGCAGACAACCCGCTGCAGGAAGGGGATAGTCGGTAATAACCCCCGCAGTGGTAATTTTGCCTATTTTGCCGGCACCCGATTCGGTAAACCAGAGATTACCGTCCGGCCCCGATGTGATATTGTTTGGCCAAATCCTTATCGCTGATGTAAAATTTGAGCCGGGTATGGAATAGTCGGTAATAACCCCCGAAGTGGTAATCTTGCCTATTTTACTGACATCCGATTCAGTAAACCAGAGATTGCCGTCCGGCCCTAGTGCTATGCCCCAGGGAAAAGACCCACTCGTGGTTATGGGATATTCGGTAATAACCCCTGACGGCGTTATCTTCCCTACATTGTTGCCATTGGTTTCGACAAACCAGACATTGCCGTCCGGTCCTTTTGCGATATTATAGGGTGCGCCGCCGACTTTAGCAATGGGATATTCGGTAACAGCCCCGGAAGTGGTCATCTTGCCTATATTGTTGGTACCCGATTCAGTAAACCAGATGTTGTTATCCGGCCCAAGCGTTATACCCCAGGGAAAAGCCCCGCTGGTGGTTATGGGATATTGGGTAATAGCTCCGGACGTCGTAATCCTCCCTATGGTGTTAGTAGTTGTTTCGGCAAACCAGAGATTGCCGTCCGGCCCCAATGTGATGCCATGAGGCGCAATAGGGACACCGATATTAGGTATGACATATTCTGTAAAAACACCCGATGTCGTTAGCTTCCATATTGCATTGTTATACCAATCGCTAAACCAGAGGTTGCCGTCGGGCCCCACTACAATATCGGTTGGAGTGCCGCCGGCCGAAGGCAGGGGATACTCGGTAATAACGCCTGACGTGGTTATCTTGCCTATCTTGTTAACATATTCTTCGGCAAACCAGAGGTTGCCGTCCGGCCCCGCAACTATCTCGTTAGGCCAGCTATTCGCCGAAGGTAAGTCATATTCGGTAATAACGCCGGCAGTGGTAATCTTCCCTATCTTGCCGAGGCCAGCCGCGGTAAACCAGAGATTGCCATCTGGCCCCGTTACGATACCGATAGCCCGCTGATAACTCGAAGGGAGTGGATATTCGGTAATAACGCCAGCCGGAGTTATCTTGCCTATATTGATGCCATCGTTTTCAGTAAACCAGAGATTGCCGTCTGGTCCGGTTGTTATCTTGATGGGGGTACTATTTGACTTGGGTAAAGGATACTCAGTAATAACGCCTGACGGGGTTATCTTCGCTATCTTATTCCCATAATATTCGGTAAACCATAGATTGCCGTCCGGCCCTTTTGTCATGCCATAGGGAGCGGTGGACGACGAGAGGGGCACGTTATACTCGGTTATTGTGGCGGCTTCTAAGCCTGCCTGAGACAAAACAAGGTAAACTAACAACGTTAATACTGCGGCAAATGACATGTCTGCAAAAGGTGTAACAACACCGGCCCTCACGGCCAACCGTTTACATAGCGTATGTTTCTGCGACATTATATACCCTCCGTGTCTATGTGCGTGCCTACTTTAAGTTCAACAGTCTTTTTATTCGGTTCGTCTTTCGGCAGAGCGGGTTTAGCGCCGCGTTGGAGCCTTTCAAAATCACCGAAGACACGGTCAACAATTGTGGCCGCCTTCTTTGGGTCTTCGTGGATGCATGCCCTTATGAGGGTGGAGGTCTCGGCGGG
>JADFXO010000014.1 GCA_015233485.1 Nitrospirota bacterium | reverse complement strand
TAATACAAGAGAGAGGATGTCCCTTACGTCAATACCGGTTAGTTCATCCGCAGAGCCGTCAGCCGAAATCGCGGTGTATCCAAGAATATCCCTTGTTGCCTGATTTGTATATATTATAGTCCACTCGGTATCGGTTACTATAATACCTACCTGCAAGAAATCAACAATACTTTTCAACCTTGAAAGGTCCTGCATAGTTTTGATTGAGGTGGCTTCATGTGAAACTATTAGAATATAATGACGATTTTCAAGGGGGAGGCTCGTCATAGAAAACTTACAAAAAACTTCACTACCGTCCTTTGTGATGGCTTTAGCGTAGATAGGCCTATCCGTTAAACCCTTCTCAGCTTTTATAGAGTCCATATTGCGCTGAATAGTACTTTTAAACTTATCAGAGATAAATGCGGACAGAAAGTTTAGATCCATCGCCTCGTCAGGATGGTAATGGAATAGCGTTTCAGCCTCTTTGTTCAAAAAAACTATGTTTCTTTCTTGGTCCAAAACGATAACTGCGTTTGGCACCAAGTCATATAGTGCATGAAACGTCCGATGGATTCCGTTATGGAAACCTATTTGTCTATCTATGGGCATAATTTCTAAATCTACCACAACTCAACCATTCGTAATCGTATAGTAAGCACATGGCGATTTATCTCGTAGGATAATTAGGCACAAAAGCGGTATATAATTTGGAATGCAACCCGGTTGAGACGGCTCCTGATATACATATACGAGAGAGAGAGAGAGAGAGAGCAAAAAGCACGCCAGTTGATTTTATAGCCGAAAAGCCTACCTGTGAGTAAAGTACATTCATCAATACCTCAATATAGAGATGCTTTTTGTTCAAGAATAAAGAAGTCTTTAGTTGCCCTGATGCAAAGATAGTAAACGAAAGCTAAAGCTCATGTCAAGATAAAAAATATTTTTTTATGCTAAAAATAACAAGAGACGCTTATTTTATAATTATGAACGCTTACCTTGTAAGGTATACTTAAATCGATTATCTAAAACGAAACTTGTAAAAAACCCCCTAATTATGTTAATTTACTATACGATGATAGAGGATTATTTTAAAACGTGCACTTCGTGTCAGCAATACTGGCGTATGCTTGAGAGTTTCATGCAGGATAATAATCTCTCTTTTAATGGATATCAGGCTAATTTCAGTATACCTGGAAAGGGGCTCTTTCTGTTTACTCATACAAATAATAATTGTAATTCTACCATTGCTGTAAAAGTTAAAGATTTTTATCCCTTATATCATGAGGAAATAGAAGAAAAAGAGTTTGCTCCAGGTGCTACCGATGGTTGTCCTAATTATTGTTTGGATACGACAAACCTGAGCGATTGTGGAAACAAGAAATGTTCGGGGTCAGTGATCCGAAGACTTATGCAAATCGTCAAAGAAGAAATACACAGGGAACGCGATCATAGTGTTACATAAGCTATATTTAAAAAGCAGCAGATGATACAAATACCATTCGTTTGGATAGGGCAATGAAATACTACCCCTCAACCTTTATAAGTACCACAATCCCGATAATATATAAAATGACTCAGGCGCAATATCCTTTAGACATATGAAAGAGAAAATCCTTAGTATTTTAGTGATAGATGACGACTCTGATATCCTCAAGGCTATATACGATTTACTTTGTAACACGTATGATATTTATTCGGCAACTTCTGTCGATAACTCCTTTGCTGTAGTTACAAACAAGAGGATAGACCTTATTCTGTCGGACCAGCAGTTGCCTGAATCTATGGGCGTCAGGTTATTATCTTTACTCGATCATGAGCATCTTTACACAGATAATACACTTGTCGTCGGCTATTCGGATATGCCCATCATCCTTGATTACCTTTATAATGGGAGTATAGACACGTCTTCAAAGTTACCATGGCTGGATGTGATGCTAATACTGTCGAAAGCCCTGGTTGCCGGACTAAATAAAGCCAGGGATATGAAGAAGGTCATCGAATCACAGGCGAGACATGCTGCCAGACTCGCTCTGTTAGGAGAATTGATGGTGGGTATCTTACACGAGATAAATAATCCACTGAGCGTTATTAACGGAAATCTTGATAATCTGATGACTTTTTTCAACCGAACGGTAAATATTGTTGAGCGTGTTGAGGAATCTTGCCCATCTGAAGATTTCAGAACCAGCATTCAGAAAATCAAAGAAGAAGTGAAATATGACTATATGAAAACGAGAGTAAAATCTTTATTGGAACAATCCCGAAATGGATTTGACACGATAAACACCATAATTAGACGTATAAAAACATTTTCTCGTATCGATACGACAGATCTCAGTGAAGTTAGTATTCATGAGGTTTTGGAGACTTCTCTTGCTTTGATTCTCAACAAATACAAACATACCATAGACATCGTCAAGGATTATGGGACTCTACCACCTTTGGAGTGTTGTGCTATAGGAATGAGTCAGGTTTTTACGAATTTATTGGTAAATGCTTGTCACGCCATGGATGGGGAGGGGAAAATAACAATCCGGACATCATATGCTGACGACGTGATAAAAATAGATATCAGTGATACCGGCAAAGGGATTCCTCAAGGTGACATGACAAAGATATTTAATTCATTTTATACTACCAAACCCGATGGTCAGGGCACGGGCTTGGGGCTTTCCATCAGCCAGAACATAGTAAGACAACATAAAGGAGAAATATTGGTTCAAAGCGTAATGGGACAGGGGACTACTTTCACTATCAAGTTGCCTTGTGAGTAAAACAGTTCCGAATAAGTACGACGCTCTCCATTAGCTTCATCAGTTGGCTCATACGTTTATGTTATACTATGGATAGTAAAAGCGGTTGCCATCGGCAATGACTAACTTTTTCTGTGTTTGAGAGAAAAGGAGGGTTTTATAGTGGCAGATAACAAGAAGACAATACTTTGCGTTGATGACGAGGAGGCAATCGTTGAAGCCTTATATGATAACCTAATGATGGACTTTGAGGTAAAGACTGCCCTGAATGTGGCAGATGCGCTCAAGATTTTCGATAACGAGGAGATTGCTCTGGTTATCACCGATCAGAGGATGCCAGGTATGACTGGAACTGAGTTGTTAGCAAAAATAAATAAAGCGAAACCGGTATGTAAAAAAATTCTCCTTACCGGCTATGCCGACCTGGAAGCAGCCAAGAAAGCTATCAATGAAGGTTCTGTGGACAGGTATTTCGATAAGCCTTGGGATGGAGCTGAACTGTTAGATGCTGCTAAAAACCTTGTTAAATCTTATGAATTTGATATGTTTCTAAGGAGAATGGAGAAGGATTCTCAAAAAGTTACCTCTAATATCAATACGTTAAAAGATACTTCCACTTCATTTGAACTATTTATCGATAATTATTTAAGTGGTATCTGTATCGTCGGGCAGGACAATAAAATTAAATTTATAAATAAAAAGGCCTGCGAAATCTTACAGATAGATAGTGGCGAAAAGATGAAAGGAGTGTCGGTAAGTCAGATTTTACAGATTAATAAGAGTAGAATGGAAGAATTTTTTGAACGGTTTATGAACGATAATGCTACCCCTATTACGATGGATATCCGACGGAGTAATGGAGCAGCTGTCAGTATACAGGCCAGTGTGATTTTTAATAAGACGATGCAGGATGGTGACGATAGTCGTAAAGCTATGTGTGGGGTAGTCTTTAATTTGCCATCCAGTGTTTGATTTTAGTGTAGGCGTTCAGATTCTGCCAGAACCGGTCCAGGAATTCATATTAGTAATGACGTTCGATCTTTGCTTTCTTTAAGATGGCGGAAGCAGAGCCTGAGACAGTGGAAAGTATCAGAAACTCTCTTATTGATTATTGTTAGGATAAATGCAATTGTATAGTTGGTAAATTAATGTGACAAATGATGCCAGTAAACATTTAGCTACAAAGAGAATTATATTTCTCATGCTTAGTGAAGACATCGACAGTGTTATTCAAAGCAGTCTGAGAAACGACTTCAAGGGAATAACAGCAGTGAAAGGGTTTCGCAGGCCTGGTACACTGAGCAGGGCACTTGAAACAGAATCCCCTTCGTTATTAGTCGTCGATGGCCTTTTAGTTGAATCGTTACCAGACTTTATAAGGGAAATCGATAACAGAAAACCTCCTTATAAAATCCTTTTAATACTACCATCGTATTCTACTCAGGAAGATATGCAGACTTTACTAGATTATGCGAATGTGGTTCCGCACATCCTTTTAAGGCCATTTACGTTGCAGCGCTTGTATACTTACCTGAATGACAGTTTCCATTTCACAAAACCCAAAGTGGTTACTGTTAGCCAGATTTCTGCTGATACACTGTCAAAAGGAATGATACTGGCTGAAGACGTCTATATCCCTGGTGGTAATGAGCCTCTTTTAGATTGCGGAACAGTTTTAGATGAAGCCAGCATACGGGCACTAATTGAGAAAAACATAAAAAACATAAAAGTTCACGAGGATACCGCGAAGTTTATGAACTGTTGGGAGGTGAAGAAATGTGGCTGTGTCGGTGAATGCCCAGCTTCTTTTTTTGTCGATGCAGATGGATTCCTCGGTGGAATAAATGCTGGCAGGGCGTGTGTATATCTCAAGTATACCAAAGGTCCATGTGTTGGTATCTATAAAAATATAGCCGAAAAAATAAAAATTCTATGTTCCCGTTGTGAGTTTTATAAAATGTTACTCAAAGATAACATCGATAAAATTCCCATTGCCGAACTATTTAAGCATGTAGAAAAGAAAAAAGCACCCACGATACCATCCAAATAAACAGTCTTATCCTCAGAGTGCATGACTCAATCTCAATAATTAAGCAGAACATGACAATGTACTCAACATAGGTATATGGTTACCATCGGATTCAACTATTGATTGTCTGTCAAATGAACACCTAATGACACTTATTGGAGATAGAAAAATTGAGACAGTATAGCATTCTGCTTCTGTAAGCTAACCAACTCGTTGGCTATTATATCTGCGAATGAAGCTAAGATATTTTCGTCTCCTACATCCCTCTTGTAACCTTCTGCGAGGTATACACTTATGACACCTAATACACGGTTGTTAGCCTTTATAGGTACACAGTAATGGCCGTGTGGCGAATCATCACGGTGTCTTGTGTGGCGGTTATCTATAATGCCTGCAATTACAATTTCTCCGGTTTTTAAGGCAAGACCGCAAAGACATTCGCCGATGGGAACAGTTTCGCATTCAGGTTCACCTCCTATATACGCTTTTGCCACTAGACAATCCGGTAGCGACTCATATTCTTTTTCATCTATCAAGAAAATACATCCCCTCGTCTGCAAAAACAACCTTGGAATGGAAACCATTAAATGAATTGCCTGGTTGAGTTTTTCTTCAAAAGGAATTTGTTGTAAAAAAACCCGAAGCATCTTGTTAATGACATGAAGCTTCATTTGCATTTTATGTTTATATAGTGCCATAGCTATGGTAATAATCAAGTCTCTGACATTAAATGGCTTTACAATATAACCAAAGGGCTCAGTGATTTTAGCCCTATCTAAGGTAGCCAGATCCGAATGGGCAGTCAGATACACTATGGGTATCTGATAAAGCTCACCAATCTGTTTGGCAGCTTCGATGCCGTCCATCTCTCCAGCTAGTGTTATATCCATCAACACAAGGTCCGGCATAAATTGACCTACTTTTTCTATTGCCTTTTCGCCGGTTGAGCAGATATCGGAAACACCGTATCCTGCCTTCTTTAATTTTATTTCTATATCTCTTCCAACGACGATCTCGTCTTCTACTATTAAGATTTTTATACCCGATGAGACCTTAACGTCCGATATTTCAGTACTTGTTTCCATTATACATCACCCTCAAAGTTTATTTAGAAAATCATAGTAAATTTTGTACCCATTGTCCTGTCAATATCTATGGTACCATTTAACTTTATAGTTATCAGGTCAATTACCAATTGCAACCCCAATGACTCAGTCTTATTAATGTCAAATTCTTCGGATATTCCTATCCCATCATCACTTACCACAAGCAAATATTTATCATCAGGATTCCTGTTAAAGCTTATCATAATTATACCTTTTCTGCCACTCGGAAATGCAGATTTCAAAGCATTGGATAAGAGTTCGTTTAATACCAGCCCGCATGGTACTATTAAATCAATGTCGAAAGAACCAATATCTATGTCAAGCTTGAGTTCTACCGTGTCAGAATAGGTGTTGTAAGAATGAAAAAGTTCAGATGAAAGATCCTGGATATACTCTGCGACATCAATCACTGCCAAATTAGAGGACTGGTAGAGCTTCTCATGGATTAGTGCCATTGCCTTTATCCGATTCTGGCTATCCTTGAATATGTTTTGAAGGTTAGTGTCGCTTATTTTCTCAGTTTGTAGGGAAAGAAGGCTTGATATTATCTGCATGTTGTTTTTTACCCTGTGATGGATTTCCTTCAAAAGCACACTCATTTCTTTTTCTGCATTTTTACGTTCTGTTATATCTCTGAATACACCCTGTGCTATCCTCTTACCTTTTATATAAACGATCTTTGAGTTCAACTCTACCGGAATATGTTTGCCGTCAGAACGTATGACGTAGTCTTCATCTGGAGGTAATTGTATATTTTGCCGTAATATACTTGTATGTTTGCTAAATAACTCTCTGGAATATTGTTCTGTCTCTTTTGGATGTATTTCTGTATAATGCAAGCCTATAATATCACTAATCGGTTTATTCAATAATTCAGATGCCGCTGAATTGGCATCGATTATATAGCCTGTTTCCGGATCAGCAAGAAATATCGCATCGGCAATACCATCAAACAAAGATTTTAATCTTTGTTCACTTTCTTTTAATTCATCAATCATCTGGTTCTTTTCAATTATATCAAGTTTTATTTTCTCTTCCATCTTCTTCCGCTCGTCCATCTCATCCTGAAGAGATTGGTATATCCGGGCATTATTAATCGAGAGTGCAATAACTTTTATTATAGATAGCGACAGGTTAAGATAATGGTCAATATACTTCGGAAATAGCATTCCATCCACGACTATAAAGCCGAGAAGTATTTCCCCGTAACTAATTCTTAGTATAAATCCGTTTCCAGATACAGTCAGGGAATAATCGTCATGAAGATCACAGGTTATCTCTTTTACAAAAGCCTTCGGATCGAGTGTAACCGGAAATACGCTTGCTTCAACAGGCAAGCCGTCAATTACGGGTACATAAATTACAGCGGAGGGAGCGCATAGACGTTTGAATAAGTCCATGATACTTTCTATAACGACTTTTTCCGACGTAGTGGCCGTAAGTGAGCCCAATAAGTCCAAAACCATAGCATAATCGGCAATTCTTTTATCGGTAGCGGGCAACTTGCCTACTTTACCGCTATTTGTAGTTAAACCCATAGTCACCCCTCCCCGGTGAGTGCTTTAACCATAATCCGGTTTCTTCCGTTTGACTTAGCTTCATAAAGCGCGTAGTCAGCATACTGCACGAGTGTTTGCGCCAATAAAACAGCGGTGGGAACACAGTAGGAAACTCCTATACTTAAGGTTATACACGGATTTATCGGGGAATCGGCATGGGGGATGCACAGTTTCTCAATGGACTGCCGAATACGTTCCGCCAGAAAAAACGCCCCATCCACCTGGGTATCAGACAGCACAAGCACGAACTCCTCCCCGCCGTAACGCGCAACAAGATCTCCAGGCCGCCTACAATGGGAGGAAAGCACCTTTGCAACCTGACGCAGGCAATCATCGCCTGTGATATGACCATATGTGTCATTATACCCTTTGAAATAATCCACATCGCACATTATAACAGACAGTGTTTTTTGCTCCCTGGTCATTCTCTTCCATTCAAGATTAAGATGCTCGTCAAATTTACGGCGGTTTGCAATGCCGGTGAGCCCGTCAGTATTAGATATGTCTTTGATCTCCTGATAATGTCTGGCGTTATTGATGGCCATACCGCATACATCCACCATGCCAGAAGCAAGGTTCAGGTAATTCTCCATATATTCCGGAAATTGCAATCCATCTATTTCAAGCATTCCGAGTAGTTTTCCATTTGATGAAATGGGTAGTACAAATCCGTTGTCCAGACGGATTATGTGGTTTTCGGCAGGAGAGGTCGAAGATTGCACCAGGTTGAAGGAAACTGTCTGTGGAGCAAAAAGCATTGTAAAGATGTCCGCAATCTGCTGAATCACATCGCTTTCGCTTTGAACTTGTGTGAGTGTTCTTAAGAGGTCAAGGGCCATGGCATAATGAGACAGAACTTTTTGTTTCTTTTCAACCAAGCTGTGGCTTTCACTTTGTCGATTTTCAATTTGCCTTTGCAGAATGATATTAGTTACAAAAAGATCTAAAAAACCCAGTCCAACCAACATTGCTTCATGTGGTCTGTCAATAAAATCTGAGAATTCCTGAAGATTACGGTATGCATTTGTATCCACGCCTGTGTCAAGCAGCAAAATCCCCGTTGATGATTCTGAAAAATATTGTTGTGCTGTTTCCTGGTTAAATCCCCACAAGTTGATAAGCTGCCGCCAGTGGGACAGCCAACCTGGCGTTACTACATATCGGCCTTTCGTGGTATAGTGTTCCACAATGTCCGGGTTGGCAATCATATGAAAGCACTGCCACCTGCCATGAATATGAAAGGGTTTTAATATCTCAGCGTGCGTATTCAGTCCGGTGACGCAGCAGCTTCCGCTCAAGACATCTATGAAGTCGTATTCCATCTGCCCCAGTACAGTTGAGCTCAACTCTTCCGATGCGATGGGTGGTTGTCCACATCTGCCGGGGAAAAAAACAACCTTAACATGGCTGTATGTTTTCGATATATTTAGACTTTCAATTTCCTGCCGGAAATAGTTACAACACAGGATAACATGCTTACCTATCATCCCTATTCTTCCCGAACAATAGGATACCGGCCAAATGTGTGAACAGTCTCGGACAGTGTCATCAGCACATCCTCCTGGACCTGCCACGGAATTTCGCCGTGATTGTCAGACAGGATAAAACCTCCCCCAGAGGCAGCCTTTGCAATGACTTCTTTTACCGAAGCGGCAGTCTGCTCCATGTTCCATCCAGACATTTCTATGCCGTTGAGATTGCCAAGTACGGTGAGCTTTCCACTGCACATTCTTTTGATATCCTCAATGTCTTCCTCTGCACTTACCCCGAGAACGGCTGTGCCGGTCTGTGCGATATCTTCAGCAATTGGCAGGCATCGCCCTGAGGCCATGTGGGTGGCTGTCGGCCCGTGAATGCGTGAGATTGTACTTTTAGCTATAGGATATCCTGTTTTAAGATACAGTTCCCTTGGAATAATAGTCGTAGAAGATACCGGATCAAAATAGCAGATAGCTGTTGCCCCTGCTTGCAGTTGTGCATTTGCCCATTCGACGCAGAAATCCTGGTTGATAGCCATTAGCTGCTTAAAGAGCTGTGGCTCATCGTAAATCAGTTCCAGATATGCGGGAAACCCCATCTGCATTACGGGAAGAGAAAAAGGTGACATGACTACTCCGATGATAGGGACCTCGTCTCCAACATTTTCTTTCATAATTCGAGTGGCGTTAAGTACTTTTACCAAGCATGGGGTATCTTTGACTTGCGGCAACGATAATCTGGCGATGTCATCATGGTTCCTGATAAAAGGTGCTCCGGCATTTGGAGGGCCATCATCGACGTATATTACCTCACCCCCCCATGCCTCAACTTCAACTGATGCATAAAAAAAGTTGTAAAGGCAGTCGTGCCGGTACTTTTGCCGCATTAAGAGCTGACCCTTAGCCACGGATTCGGCATTTGAAAAATATTTCCGAATCGATATGCCCAGTTCCTTTGCACCATGCATGGTAAGCAGTAGGAAAAAAGGAACACGGTCAGCCTCCTGGTGAGAAAGCGTGATTAGTACACGCTGTAACGAATTTATCGGCTTCTGATCCATTATGAACCTCCCGCTGCTATAGATTGGATAATATCTATTGCATCCGATGCCGTATAACCGACGGCATCAGCCCCCACCTGTTTCCAGAGTTGCCGGTCAAGCCGAAACGGCGCGCCACCAACCACTATTTTAACATTGCTAACTTTTTTACCGAGCGTATCTTTCACATCCTTTACATGGAGGGCAGAAGGAAACATTAACACAGAAATAAGGATCACCTCGATACCATCATCACATATCCTCTGTACAAGACCTTCCGTACTCACTCTTCCGTAGTCCAGCACGTCAAATCCACTAGCGCGGAGTGTAGAATAAACAATACGTTTCCCTAAAGCATGATAGTCGTTGAGCATTGCAATGGCCATTTTGGGTGCTGGTTTCTTTTGTCTGTTACCCATTGGAATAAGTGTTTCAACCAGTTCTTCACAAATACGTCCGCTCATATAAACTTGGGAGAGAGCGTATTCCCCTTTTTCCCAACCCTTTCCGATGTTTTCAAGAGCGCTTACAATTACGGTTTCGATAAGCTGATCAAACGTTATCAGATTTATTGTTTCAGACAGTATCCGCCTCGCCTTCATTATATCAGTTGATAACAGCGCTTCCTGGAACTCATACAAAGTTTCTGCCACTTTGCCTCCTCGGTCTATATGAATAAAATAGTACTGAAGCCTTTTGTCTTGTACAGATTATGGAGAATACTACTAATCAGAGCGGCTTATAATGACATTATTATTTACCGATGTCTTCTGTGTAGGCACTACGTAATCTCAAATGTCACCTAATAATGATTGCCTATTTAGTTAACTCCAATCAAGTAATACCAGTTGAACACTGCGTATACACTACATAGACTTGTTTTTACCATCTTCTCTTATATTAAACAAGTCTATAAAATCCATCTGATAATGTATTTTATCCACATTATCATGGGTTCCCCTGAGGAAAGCATTTGCCGCCAATTTATGACCCAATTTAATACGGTGTGTGCTTTCCGTTTTACTGTTGTTTTTTGATGTTCACTTACATTCTTTATTATAACATTAATACTGCTTATTTTGAATTATCAGCGGAAATCTTTATGTTAAGGGCATAATACCCCCCTAAAGAGCTTAGAAACAACTGTATGACGATATAACCTCTGCGAAGGGAGCCCGTACCAAAGCCAAGGATGGAAACAGTATTGTCTTCTACTCCGAAAAAGACCAATACAAGTCCTTCTACGAAAATGAAGAAAACTGTAATCACAGCAAAAACTACAGCCCAGTTATAATGGTGCCTGGATTGGTATTCATATCTTTTTACACCGTCGCCAAAATCATCTTCTCTGGCAAGTCCGGCCTCTGTAAGTAATTTCAGCATCCTGTAGACAGTGGTATGCCCGATGGTGTTGTCTTTTTGGATAATCAGATTGTGCAGATCTTCTGTTGACAGATGCTTTCTGCTCCCCAGGAACTCCTCTAATATCAAGTCCCTCTTGCAGTCATTTTCAACTGCCTTTTTAGCAGAATAACCTCGAAGAATACCTCTGTCAACGATAAAGACCTTAGGCACTGATGCGTTTATTTGCTTAGTTAGGGTTAGTTTACACCTAACTAAGGCCGCTGGGGTCTATTGGATCTGAGGTGTAATAAAAGAAAGCGTACAATTGGGAAAAACAAGTCAAACAATATGCTATAATTCACTTATTTTGTAAAATATCCTGTATTTGTTGAGTTCTTTTAGGAATAGAAGGCAGAAAGAGACTATCTGCTGTATAAATGGAGACTATTATTTCAGTTCTGTAAGCTGCAGAAATACCGAAGTCAGCCCAGTAGATGCCTCAAAGATGCTTTCTCGCTGGCCAAGAAATGGTTGCTTTTTCTGTGTGACACCAGCAGCCACATAAGAGCACTAAAAACACAGGGATATTGTACAATGGGGAATGGTGGTCCTTTCTCTTGTCGTTTATGATTCTTTAATTACCAAATAGGGGATAAAGTTGGTTGACGATATATTGAATGAATTTGGAGATACAGTCAGAAGGGCTGTTGACCGCGAAATTGGAAAACCAAAAGTTCATCACACGTATAACTGTCCTAAGAATTATAAAATAATATGGGGTTCGGATTACTCTCCAATTAATCACGGCGATCGTGAGAATATTTACATTATTCAGGGAGAGAAAGAGTTCGCCACTCTTTTAAGGACAATCGAGTCGATGAAAAACCACTCTGTCGGCCTTGAGACAGGTTTCTTCAGAGGTGGGACACACTTGCTTTTTAGAGAGTTCTTTGATGAATTTATAAGCGTCGAGACTAATCCTTTGCCCTTCCTGATGTATCTTCAAAACAGTGTTTTAGATGACAAATCGCACTTTGTGATAGGTTATTCCTTCGCTCCTTTAGTGATAAAAACTGTAAAAGAGTTAACAGGCGGCAATCTGGATTTTGTTTTTATCGATGGAGATCACAGTTACATCGGCGTGAAATTAGATTTCCTCTCGTACTGGCCTTTGCTCAGAGACGATGGAATGATAGCAATACTCGATGCCAACACCCCTAATGACTGGGGAGCCATTTGCAGGTTTCTCGACGAACTTAAGCATATCGGTTTTCATATAACCCTCATTCAGATAGACTATACCGGAATAGCCATAATCAGAAAAGATGAGGAAAATAAAAACGTAGCTCTACCTCTTATTCAAGAAGAATATTTGATCTCACTTGACGCTCTGCCTCAGAATGCCCGTATTTGCCTTTATGGATCTGGAGTTTTCGGACAACACATTAAAACGACAATAACTTCAAGGAGAAAAGATATTAAAATACTCTACTTCGTCGATACTTTTGAAGAAGGTCAAAAGGATGGAGTAAGAGTACTCAACGTTAAAGAACTTAAAAGCCACATGCAGGATTTTGACATAGTATTAATTACTTCTATGTATTCGGAAGAAATCGTAGAAGTTTTAAAGAATAATGGTATTTATAATTTCAAAATAGCCTTATTTTATTCATATGATTGAAAGTAAGAGATACCCTTTATTTTGAGTTTTATTGAAAACACTCAACTTTCGCTCATTAAAATACATATACAATAAGGGTTTATATGGGAAATAAACTTGAATCAGGAAGGTGGTTCGGATGTCTTCTTTTGCTTTTTTGTGTGGCTAACTAAATCGGAAAGAGATGTTTTATCGATGTTATCTTTGAGTAACATCTTATAGAATTCACAACTGGAACATAGAATTTGTATTTTCTCGGCTATGCTTTTGTATATACCAACGCATGGACCCGTAGTATACTTGAGGTATATACATGCTCTACCGGCATTGATACCACCAAGGAATCCATCGGCATCGACAAAAAAAGAAGCAGGGCATTCCCCCAAGCAGTCACACTTCTTCACTTCCCAGCAGTTCAAAAACTTTGCTGCATCCTCGTGAACCTTAATGTGTTTGATTTTGTTGTTTATGATTTCCCTTATGCTGGCTTCATCCAGTATGGTTCCACATTCTAAAAGCGGCTCAGTACAACCTTTGATAAAGATGTCTTCAGCCAGTATCATTCCACTTGCTATGGAATCCATTGAAATCTGACTGACTGTAACCACCTTTGGCCTGGTATAATGAAAACTATTGTTCAGATAAGTATATAGCCGTTCTAACGTAAAAGGTCTCAGCATAATGTGTAGCATAATATCCGTGTAGGTGAGAAGACTTTTCACGTCTTCCTCGGTAGAACATGAAGGCATTATTAAAATTACCCGATAACACTGTTTAGTACCATTCACCGTGTTTAGGAAATCGGGTAGCGATTCGATTAAAACTCCATCGATTATCAGTAAGGAAGGAGGCTGTTCCTCCAATGCTCTCCTCAGATTATTGACTGACCTATACCCTTTGAGCGATGTTATCCCTCTGAAATCGTTACAAAGGCTACTCTGAATAGTACTGTCGATGTCTTCGCAAAGCATGAGATATAAACTTTTCTTTGTAACTAGCCTTTTATTGCCGGTCATGCAGTGTACTCTCACCTTTAGTTTGAAGCTAACTGAGACATAGAAAACCCAATAGCAACTCTAACCAAACAAGACTTTTGAGCTTCCGCGCTTATTGCCAATTAAAAAAACACCCTGTAGTGTTATCGGATAACACTATTTTTAGTATAGCTTACTGATAAAAATATAATCAAGAGGAGTTCTCTCTTAATTATATGGTGAATTATTCTGATAGAAAAACGGAAGTTCCCTTGATGAAAGATCTCTGCTTGAATTAACAGGATATTTTAAAATTTCATAGTGCCTACATAAATATCATTATGGGCTTTTCCACTTTACTCATGTTGGGGTAGTGTTGTAGCATCCTGCCATGGGAAATGGTGTTATCTTCGATTGTCAAAGGAACCTGAAGGAATTTTTCAGTGGTATAATGATCAATAGTATAGTCGTAAGCATCTTTTCTCATGAAACATGACTGAAGTGGAAAAGCCCATATCATTAATATAATGGCTACTTAGATGTCGTTGTTGCATCCGGGTATTTGTAAAAAGGCGCCTTTGGGATGATGGCACTGTATATTCAGAAGATATTTGGTCCGTTTTCTTTTGCTTTATTATGTGGTTAACCAGAACAGAGAGAAATATGCTAAAAATATTTTCCTTATAAATACTAAATAATTACAAGCTGGGGTAATCTAAACTTGGGCTAACCTAGACTGAGCTTACTTTGACATGGAGAAACCTTAACCTCTTCATCCTATACCGGTCCAATGCTTCATGGTAGAAATATAGTTTCTGTGTTAAAATAGAACGAGATTATAAAAGAATCTGGCATATACGCAAAGCCAGGTAAAAAACCGAAGTGATGGGTAGCATTGCCCGACTTTATAGGGCTATGTCAAAACAGTCCGAAGGTAGCGTGTAATTAATGATTCTTTCGGAATTATCTCCTACACTTCAGGATGATCATGGCAGGGGGCCATTTCACAGCCAGGACACTAAAAAAATGAATACCGAAGAAAAAATAACCAATCAATTTATAAAGGAATCTGAAGAATATAAACATTACGGGGATCTGACTGAGCTGAACAAGGGCAGAGACCTTCTCAATACGGTTGGAAAAGAAACGTTAGAAAGAATAGCTGACGGTTATCTCGATATGCTTGAAACGTCGGCGGCTATCTATGAAGCAGATGGTAGTTATGCCACAACTATCTTTTTCTCCAGCTATTGTAAATTAATGGACAGTTCTTCAAGAAAGCTATGTATTAACGCCGATAATGCCGATGCGCTTGCTTCGGGTCAATGGCTGTGTCATGAATCATGTTGGACAAAGGCATCACGGATTACTATTGAGACAGGCAGGCCATACGATTTAAGGCCGTGTGAGGGTGGTATTAATATATATGCAGTCCCAATAAAGGCTTCAGGAAGAATAATTGGCTCTATAAATTGCGGGTACGGCTCTCCTCCGTCAGACGATAAAACTATTGACGAGTTAGTTGAAAAATATAAAGTCGATAAAAGGTTGTTACTTGAGGTTGCTAAGGAATATAGTGCGAGACCGGAGTATATTGTTGAGGCGGTAAAAAGGCAGTTATTGTTGTCCGCAGAGCTGATTGGTGATATATATGAGCGTAACAAGTTAGCGGCTACATTATCAGAGAAAGAGGAGCAGTTACGTACAGCGTTTGAATTTAGCACTATAGGTATAGCAATAATCTCGCCCGAAAAGGGGTTTATCCGTGTAAACGATGAGATTTGCAGAATGATGGGATACACGCGGGAGGAGCTGATGCGGATGACGTGGGCCGAAATCACACACCCCGATGACATCGAATCAAACGTGAAGCAGGTTAACCGCGTGCTTGTCGGTGAGATAGACGGGTTCAATCTGGACAAACGCTATATCCGGAAAGATGGCACAGTCTTATACGCGACACTCTGGGTTAATTGCAAACGCAGTGGCGATGGCAAGGTTGATTACAATATAGCCATGCTTCAGGACATAACCGAGCGGAAGAAGACTGAAGAAGCACTCCAGGTTGAGATCACCTCTCGCCAGGTGGCTGAGAACAGGTTAAATCTATTATTAGAGGCATCCTTTGAGGGTATAGTCATTATTGAAGATGGACGGATTATTGATTGTAACAAGCGGTACGCCGAAATGTTTGGTTACACTCCCGGAGAGCTGTTGGGTAGATCGGTGTTTGATATTGTTACACCACAATACCGTGAAATGGCGAAAATGCGCGTCGCTTTGGGATATGATAAACCATACGAAATAGACGGTCTGAAAAAGGATGGTACGGTAGTAACAACTGAAGCATGTGGAAGGACAATTGTATATAAAGGACGCACTGTAAGATTGACCGCTTTACGGGATATTACTGAGCGGAAGAAGATGGAAGAGGAACTTCGTCTACAAAGTGAAATAATAATGAATATGGAAGAGGGGGTCATCCTCACAAAAACCGATAACGGCAAGATTGTCTACGTCAACCCTAAGCTGAATAAGATGTTCGGTTATGACGAGGGCGAGTTGATAGACAATAATATCTCCATTGTTAATGCCCCCACTGATGTATCGCCTGAAGAGGTGGCAGGGCAAATAATATCATCAATAATCGAAACCGGTAGTTGGCAAGGAGAAGTCTTTAATATTAAAAAAGATGGGACACGGTTTTGGTGCCACGCCGTTGTCTCTACCTTCAAGCACAATACTTACGGTACTGTGTGGATTTCAGTTCATCAGGACATCACTGAGCGCAAGCAAGCGGAGAAGGAGTTGCTGAAGGTCAGCAAACAACTCTTAAGTATCATGGAGAGTAGCGGAGATGTAATCGCTATGATGGACACCGAATACCGGTATGTACTCTTTAATACTGCTTTCCACGATGAGTTTAAGAAGATATTCGGCTTGGATCTCAAAACAGGCGACTCAATGTTACATGCACTATCATATCTCCCAGAAGATCTAACCAATGCTGTTGAGTATTGGAATCGTGCCCTTGGTGGTGAAGATTTCATAGTTACACAACAGTTTGGAAACACAGAGCTGGAGCGTAACTGGTACGAGCTTCGTTTCAACCCAGTCCGAGACGGCACAGGTAAAGTAATCGGTGCAGTACATGTCGTCCGTAATATCGCCGACCGCAAGCAAATTGAGGAAGCGCTGCGTATATCCGAAGAACGCTTGTCCATGGCATTGGAGGCAGCGGAGCAAGGGATCTATGATTTGGATCTAAGAACCGGCAACGCAATAGTAAGCCCGACGTACGCCCTTTTGCTTGGTTATGATCCTCTTGATTTTCACGAAACCGATGAAAAATGCATTGAGAGAATGCACCCTGATGACAAGGAACTGGTTTCTTCTTATTACAGAGCTTATCTTAATGGTGAAGTGCCAGAATACAAAGCCAAGTTCAGACAGAAAACACAAGATGGGAAATGGAAATGGGTATTGTCTATAGGTAAAATCGTAGAGTGCGATATTGATGGCAGGCCAATACGCATGACTGGCACTATAACCGACATCACAGAACTTAAACGTATGGAGGAAGATTTAAAAGAGTTAAACATGAATCTTGAACAACGCGTAGATGAAGAGACGAATAGGCGTATGGTGCAGGAGCGTATGCTTATTCAGCAATCAAAAATGGCTGCAATGGGGGAGATGATAGCCAACATTGCCCACCAATGGAAACAGCCTCTCAATAGCCTCGGTCTTTTTATACAGGACATCCGGGATGCTTACAGATTTGGAGAACTTAACGAAGCTTATATAGATACAGCTGTAGAAAAATCAATGCGGGAGATCCAGTTCATGTCAAAAACTGTTGAAGATTTCAGAAACTTCTTTAAACCTTCCTATAAAAAGGAGCCAATCTGTTTCGTTGAAGTCGTTTCCGAGGTATTTTCTATGGTTTCAGCACGGTTTAAGACAAATTCCATATCCTATATTATCACTTGCCATCCACATAATAAGTCGTCTAAAAATATTGCCGACATCACACCATGCGACATGGCATTAATCATGACCTATAAGAATCATTTAGCACATGTCGTCCTTAATATTATAAATAATGCCAATGATGCGATTATGCAGAGAAGACGGATCGGTTTGTTAGGCTTAGATGAAGAGGGTATGATAAGTGTCGATTGCTTTAAGGAGGGGCAAACGGTAAAGCTTTCGATAAGCGACAACGGAGGCGGCATACCGGAAAATATTATGAGTAGAATTTTTGAGCCCTATTTTACAACCAAATCTGAAGTAGAAGGAACGGGTATAGGACTTTATATGTCTAAAATAATCGTGGAAGATAAGCTAGGCGGCAGTATTGACGTAAAGAATATCGACGGAGGGGCTATAATTACACTGGAATTCAAGGTTTAGATTGTTTAATTTTTGCGTTGATTAGGCTAATAGTATTCAGAAGGAGAAAATAATGTACACAACAAAATCATACAAACTATCAGACCTTTTCAATATTGATGAGATTCAGGAACTGTCCGAAAGCTTTACCAGATTGACAGGAACAGTTACTGCGATTCTTGATATAGATGGCAATATACTTACGGCTAGCGGTTGGCAATCGCTATGTACGGAGTTTCACCGTGTAAACCCTATAACGGCAATAAAATGTAGAGAGAGTGACACTGTCCTGGCAAGCAAACTAAAGAGTGGAGAGCAATATAATGTCTACAAGTGTAAGAATGGTCTTGTAGATGTTGCGGTACCTATAGTTATAGACGAGATGCACTTGGGTAACCTTTTTACGGGACAGTTCTTTTTTGAGCCTCCAGATAGAGAATTCTTTGTCAAACAAGCTGAGGAATTCAATTTTAATAAGGAAGAATATCTTGAAGCTTTATCCAGGGTGCCGATATTCACCGAAGAATATATAGAAATATTAATGGATTACCTATTACGTCTTGCTAGGCTTATATGTGAAATGGGATTGTCAAAGAAGAAAGATTTGGATAATTCAGAAAGACTATTTTCTTCTTATATGGATGGTATAAACGCTTACGTTTACATTAAAGACAGCGATAGCAATTATACCTTCATCAACAAGAAGACGGAAGAATTATTCAATATAACCAGAGCAGGTCTGAAAAAACGGCAATATACGGATTTCGATTTCTTTGATAAACAAATGGCAGAACAACTCCGTGAAAACGATAGACTTATTATGAATACTGACCGGAAACTGGAGTTTGAGGAAAGAGGATACCCAAAGGGTGTACAAACGACGGAGTGTCGACATTACTTGGCGTTAAAGTTCCCTCTAAAGGATGAAAGTGATAAGATTGTTGGTTTGTGTGGATTTTCTTATGATATTACCGAAAGTAAGAAGATGGAAGAAGAGATTCGTCTGCAAAGGGAAATCATAATGAACATTGACGAAGGAGTCGTCCTCATAAAAGCCGATGATGGCACGATTATCTACACCAATCCGAAGTTCAACAGTATATTCAATTACGAAGAAGGAGAGTTGATTGGCAGAGACATCTCCATTGTTAATGCCCCCACCGATGTATCGCCCAAAGAGGTGGCAAAGCAAATACAATCGGTATTAAAAGCAACCGGCAGATGGGAAGGTGAAGTCCTTAGTATTAGGAAAGACGGCATACGGTTTTGGTGCAGCGCCGTCGTAGCTGCATTCACATACAGCACTTACGGGACGGTCTGGGTTTCAATTAGTCAGGACATCACAAAGAGGAAAGAGACAGAACGGCAGACACTGGAAGCCGGAGAGCGGCTCCGGGCTATAATCGATAATTCGCCAGCCGTGATATTTTTAATGGACACTGAAGGAAAGCATCAGCTTGTAAACAGCCGGTTTGAGAAACTCTTTAACACAACGAAGGCGGAAATTATAGGGAAGACAGTCTATGATCTGTTTCCAGCGGAGGTGGCTGACGGTCTCAGACAAAACGATAGAGAGGTTTTGCTTACCTTAAAGCCGAAGCAGTTTATAGAAACCGTACCCGAAGACAACGTAGTACACACATACCTCTCAATAAAGTTTCCGCTTTTTGATGCAAACGCTCAAGTCTATGGTGTGTGCGGTATCGCTACCGACATAACGGAACTTAAAAGGAACGAGGATATAATCAGGACGGAGCTGGCCCTGAAATCTTCGACCGCCAGGGTTACCGAAGCACTGTTGAATCCGGAACTGGACAGGTACGACATCTCTGAGGTGGTGTACAAAGAGGCGCTGACACTTACGGAAAGCAAACATGGCTATGCCTCAGTCATAGATAAAGAAACGGGCGAAAACGTCGCCGTAAACCTGACAGATATGATGGGCGTTGACTGCAATGTTACAAGAGATGTTCCGGTGCGCTTTCCAAAAGGTCCTGACGGCTATAATGCAATGTGGGGACACTCACTGAACACCAAAGAGGGGTTTTATACAAACAACCCCTCCTGCCACCCCGCCTTCAAAAACTGTTCACCGTCAGGGCATATCCCGATTGAGCGGTTTCTGTCCGTGCCGGTTATATTCAGAGGCGAGCTTGTCGGTCAGATAGCCCTCGCCAATCCTAACCGGGATTACAACGACGGGGATCTGGAGACAATAACGCGCCTCGCATCCATTTACGCCTTGGCCTTGGAGCGTAGGAATATGGAAGAAATCATTCGTTTAGAGCGAGACAAGCTCATCTCCATTATGGATGCTATGGACGCAGGTATCTACATCGTAAGTAAAACCTATGATATCGAGTACATAAACCCGATTATCAAAAAAGATTTCGGCCCCATAAACGGGAAAAAGTGCTATGAATATTTTCACGAAAGGACGGATTCCTGCCCGTGGTGCAAAAACGAAGAGGTTTTTTCTGGCAAGAGTGTTTACTGGAATTGGTATTCATCTAAAAATAATAAATCCTACAAGCTCTTCGATACGCCCATAAAAAACATTGACGGCTCAATATCGAAGTTCGAGATATTCTATGACGTTACCGACATGATAAACTTACAGGTCGCACTCACTAAAGAACTTGAGTTCAAGTCGGCGTTTGTGGAGGTATCGGAGGCGCTCCTTACTTCCGATAGGAAGGACATCGCAGATATAGCCAAAATAGTCCACAGACAGGCTCTCATACTCACCAAAAGCCCCGTTGGGTACGTATCGGAGATAGACCGTAAAACTGGCAACGAGGTGGGGCACACGCTCTCCTCCATGATTGAGTACGGACAATGCGATGTGGAGCCCAGACTAAAGAGGTTGACATTCCCAAAGGGGCCGGATGGATACACTGCACTATGGGGACACACTCTAAACACACGGAATGCCTTTTACACGAACTCTCCGGAGACTCACCAGTCATTTAAGGGGTGTATTCCCACGGGACATATCCCCCTTAGGCGCTACATGGCTGCCCCGGTATTAATTGGTGGAGAGTTAATCGGCCAGATTGCCGTTGCCAACTCGGTAAGTGATTACACAGATGAGGATTTAAACTTATTAAAACGCCTTACATCCATTTATGGACTAGCTGTCCAACGTAAACGCATGGAAGACGAAATAAGCACTATAAACATTAATCTACAAAAGAGAGTAGAAGAAGAGGTTGCCAAGAACCGGATCAAGGATCAATTAATGTACGAGCAATCACGTCATATATCTATGGGTGAATTACTTATGAATATATCTCATCATTGGAGGCAACCACTTTGTGCAATCGGGCTTTTTATTCAGGATATAAAAGACGCATATCGGCATAATGAACTCAATGAGGAGTACCTGCATGATAATATAGGACACGCCATGTCTCAACTGAAGGTATTATCAGACACCATAGATACATTTAGAAATTTTTATACCCGCGAGAAAGAACAAGTTGAATTCAACATAGCAGATGAGATAAACAAAGCTGAAATGCTTTTGTATGGGGATATAAAAGATAGGGATATTGTTGTCAATAAAGAGTTTGACAAGAGTTTGACGACACGAGGTTATCCGAATGAGTTTGCCCACGTAATTTTAAATATTCTGACTAATGCTTATGATATATTTGAAATGAAAAAGATTATCAGTGGAGTTATCAAGATAAAATTATATAAGGACGACTCCACTGGCAAGATCATTACGACTATTACTAATAACGGCGGTGAAATTCCTAAAGATATAAGAAGTAAAATATTTGACCCTTACTTTACTACCAAAGATAAGTCACGCGTAAGTGGAATGGGTTTATATATGGCGAGGTTAATAATAGAAGAGCATATGAACGGTACTATATCGGTAAGAAATATTGATGGATGGTGCGAATTCAGGATAGAAATATGAGAGATGAATCCATACTAAAGACATTAACGGTGCTTTACGTAGAAGACGATGTTAATATAAGGAAGATGACATCCAGGTTTCTAAAAAGAAGGTTTGCCTATGTTTATGAAGCTGAGAATGGTAAGGAAGGTTTGAGAATTTACACATTAAATAAAGCGGATATTCATCTATTGATAACCGATATTCAAATGCCTATTATGAGTGGTATGGTAATGATAGAGGAGATAATGAAAATCGATGATGCACTGCCAATTATAATAACAACTGCGTATAACGATGAATATCACACAAGTATCAAGGTTTGCAGAAATATAATTAAACCTATAGATGATGAGCAGTTACTTGAAAGTATTATTTCTTGCGTCACCAACAGACATGGTTTTCAATAGGGAACGTTTGCAAACGCCATCTTGTGCATGGACAGTCCATGGTTCTTGCATTGGGTAAGGGCATACATGAGACGTTGGGCCACGAGGGAACCAAACGATTCATAAAATAGTATAATATTGAAAACGTTTAAGTGATGAGTTATCGATTTCGATAAAAGAGTTATTTGTTCCAGGTTGACTACGTGTTATTCAGGTAACTTCCTTTTCGCACCGTCCGGAACACGTACACGCAACATCGCCCTTCGCTTTTCGGAAACATTCTATACCTTCCTTTAAAGAGATGTAAGATATGGCAAATCCACCAATGGAGTCTATCCCCCCATAGCCTGTCAACTCGTAACCAAGGCTTGCAATTAAAAGCACTACCGATAGAGAAAGACAGGCTCTGGAGCAATTCGCGTCTGCAATTATAGCCTGGGAATCTATCCCCTTACCTATTTTTACTTTATAATGGATAAGTATCCACATGGAGACTATGGAAACGAGGGATATCAAGATACCCCAAAAGGTAGTAACTGGTTTGTGGCCTCGATAGAGGGTTATCGCAGATGATACGATCAAGCCTGCAAAAAGTAGATAATAAGCAAAACCTGTGATTCTGAGAGCACGCGTTTCAAACTCGTCATTCTCCATAACACCGGTGCCAGTCATACTGACCCTCTTCAGATTTACAGACATGTGCCATATACCAATACCCGATATAACCTCTGCGAAGGAATCAACGCCAAAACCTAAGAGGGAAACGGCATTATCCTCTACTCCAAAAAAAACCGATACAAGTCCTTCAAGGAAATTGTAAAAAACTGTAACCACAGCCAACACTATAGCCAGGTTATAATAATTAACCTTATCTTTAACTGTTCTCACCATTAAAAAACCTCTTTCACTACATATATTGACCAAAACATTGCAAAATAATTTTAACTTTTCACTATCAGGCACGTCTTCCGAAGCGTCTATCACATTATCAGAGCGAACGGTTACGTTATTTCATACTCCTATTTTTAGGAATTTACCACCCTGGTAAATCAAAAAGGCCGCCACCCATGCCAGGGACATACCATAGGCTACGGCCAGTCCAAACCACCGCCATGTTCCAAACTCTTGTTTGAATGCTATCGCCGTCACCAGGCAAGGCATGTAAAGAAGGACAAAGACCATGAACGCATAAGCACTAAGAGGCGTAAAGTTACTCTTTATGGCATTTTTAAGGGAACTGGAGATGTCGCTTCCGGCCTTTGCAGAGACGCTTTCGGATATGCTGGATATGATAAAAGACGAAAAAACGTTCGTAACGGATTGCTTTACGGTACTACCCAGTGAAAAAGCCATTTCCCTGAGTTCCTCGCCAAAGGAGACATTGACGGCAGGTTTTTGCTTCTCACTGATGCCGGAATATATCTCGCCCATGGTGGAGATTACAATCTCCTTTGCAATGACTCCAGTCATGAGGGCTGACACAGCTTCCCATCTGCCAAAGCCCAGTGGCTTAAACACGGGGGCCACTGTCTGGGAAACCATCCCAAGGTAGGAGTCCCGCTTGTCTTGAACTCCCCAGGGCAGGTTAAGGAGAAACCATACCAGCACGGACATGGCAACGATGAAGGAGCCTGCCTTTATCATAAAGTGTTTTCCTTTTTCCCAGCTATGTATCGCCAGGTGTTTGAACGAAGGCATCCTGTAGGGGGGAAGTTCCATGATGAACATGGGTGTCTCCCCGCGAAAGAGGGTGTGCTTGAATACTATTCCCATGAGTACGGCCAGTGTTACACCAAGCACATATATAGACCACATGACAGTACCAGAGTTTGTAGAAAAAAACACGCCCACAAAAAGCATGTACACGGGCAGACGGGCGCTGCAAGACATGAGAGGCACGAGCAGTGCAGTGAGAACCTTGTCCCTGGTGTTTTCCAGCGTCCGAGTAGCGTAAATGGCCGGTACGTTACAGCCAAACCCTAGTACCATGGGAATAAATGACTTCCCATGCAACCCTATGGCGTGCATTACCCTGTCCATGACAAAGGCCGCACGGGCCATATACCCGCTGCCTTCGAGAAACGTAATG